>NZ_JAWDKD010000006.1:0-653 GCF_032714475.1 Methanolapillus africanus
CAGATCCGAATGGCTGTTCAGATCTAATCCGTCCTTCCCCCACGATAACTCGCGGAGTGCATTGAAATTTTTACTGAGGAATCGAACCTCAAACTGTTTTTAAAAACAGCTTTCCGATTTTACTTTTGTTTAATTTGTTTCCGGTTTTGAATCCGGAATTGTTTTGTTGTCTTGATTTTTTCGAATCAAGATTTAATGGACTTGTGGGGATTTGAACCCCAGGCCTCTCCCTTGCAAAGGGAGCGATCTTCCAGCTGATCTACAAGCCCTGGTTTGTTGTCGGGTTTTGCCCGAATGATTCAGGGTTTGTACCCGGCTGGTTTGTAATTTTTTGTGTGACCTGATGTTTTTTCGGCATCTGACGGTGTTTTTGTTCTTAGGAGGTGATCCAGCCGCAGATTCCCCTACGGCTACCTTGTTACGACTTAACCCCCCTTGCAAAATTCAGGTTCGAGTACGGCACTTTGTCCATACCCTCACCCATACCTCACTCGGGTGGTTTGACGGGCGGTGTGTGCAAGGAGCAGGGACGTATTCACCGCGCTATGTTGAAACGCGATTACTACGGATTCCAGCTTCACGAGGGTGGGTTTCAACCCTCGATCCGAACTTAAAACGGGTTTATGAGATTAACATCCCCTTTCGGGGTAGTA
>NZ_JAWDKD010000007.1:0-106227 GCF_032714475.1 Methanolapillus africanus
ATAACTGGCACGGATATGATGGATTGGTTGATGTGGGATATGATAAACACTATCGTGTGGACCATGGCAAAGATGAATTTGTCAATGGAAAATCCCATATTAATGGGATTGAAGGATTCTGGGGTTTTTCTAAAACCAGAATGAGTAAGTACAGAGGGATTGATAAAAGGTATTTTAATCTTTACTTAAAAGAATGTGAATTTAGGTACAATTATAGGAATGAGAATTTATATCTGAAAATCCTGGAAATTATCAGAGAAAATCCTCTATTCTTATCATGACCCAAAGGAAAAAATGAAAACGAAGATTTGATCTTCGTCTTCAATTTTTAAATTTGCCAGGCCAGAATTGGGTATTCCGAATCTTTGATCGTCCACGGTTCACCGTTTTCGTCTTGATAAAATCCCCAGCCGATGGATCCATAGAAGGTTTTAGATTTTGCGTTCTCGTTGGTGATGGACTTACCATCCAATTTTCTTGCCTCTTTTTCATTAAAAGATGAATTGTCCAAACTATCCAACGCATAATTGCCGGAACCCAACGTCGAAAATGAAGACACTTCCGACACATTTCCGACAATCCGGTGGAAATCTCCGACAATACTGCCGGTATCTGAAATTATGGAATTCAATGCCGTGGAATTGCTGATGGTACTGTTGTTGCTCATTCCGACCAAGCCGCCGATGTTCGATTGACCGGAGACCGCACCGGAGGCGTAACAGTTGTCAACCGACGATTGGTTGGTCACGGTTCCGGCCGGATTGCTGCTTTTTTGCATACGGCCGACCAAACCGCCGACATCCGCGCTGCCGTTGACGCTTCCGGTTGAATAACAATCCGAAATCTTCGTTCCGTTCATGTCGCCGATCAAACCGCCGACTTCTGTTGTTCCATTGACGGCAGATGATGAATAGGAGCGGTTGACATTGATTGAACTTCCGTCTGTGGAGGCGGAACTGCCGACAAGACCGCCGACAAACATTGTTCCGTTAACAGTTCCTTTTTCCGAACTTGAATTCGTGATAGATCCATTCGTACCCAACACACCAACAAGACCGCCAACGAAGGAATAGCCGTTCACTGTGTTGTTGAAAGCGGTGACGCTGTTCAGCAATCCGTAATTGCTTCCGGCAAAACCGCCGACGTTCTGGAAAGTACCGGTGACCGTTGTGTTTTCGGACCGGCTGCCGGAAATGTTGCCGCCGTTTTTGCCGGTAAAGCCGCCGATATCTATAGATGTGCCGCCGGAATTGGAAACCGTCGCATTGCTGACGGAAGAGCCGGAAATGTTACCGGTATTGTCGTTGCAGCCGGCAAAGCCGCCGACAAGATCAACGCCGGAGACGGTGACACTCGGACCGGAGACGGAACAATCGGAAACGGTTCCGTAAACATAACCGGCAAAACCGCCGACACTGTATAATCCGATAACGGAAGAACCGTTGTAAAATGAATAGGAGATGGATGACAAACGGCCTTGTTCGCCGATCAAACCGCCGACATATCTGGCTTGCGGCGCATTGACAGTCACATTGGACGACGAATTTGTCACCGTGCTGTTGATGTCGGCCCGCCCGATGAGACCGCCGACGTTCAAGACATGGTCTTCGTTTAATGTCAGCGTGCCTTCAGTGGTACAATCATCGACAACACCGCCGCTGTAACCCAGCAAAACACCGATATTGGTCGATTTTTCCGCCGTCACGGTCGCGTTTGAGCTTGAATTTCTGACAGAGCCGAATTGACCGGAAATCGAATCGCGTCCCGAAAGACCGATGAGACCGCCGACATTTATGCTGTATCCATAATTGGCGTTGTTGACGCCGGTCACTTGATTGCTTGACCTGACATTCGAAACGGAACCGGAGTTGTTGCCGATGAAACCTCCAACGTTTTCTTCACCATAAACCTGGCCGGACGCATAAACGCTGTTCGGACCGGACGGATTTTCAAAGCCTGTGATGCTGACAATCTGGTTATGACCGATGAGACCGCCGACATCTTTCTTTCCGGCGACGTTTCCGGTGGCATACACTTTGTTGTCAGCCGTTCCGGAAATGGACGCCGGGGAAGTGGAATACTTCGTATTGTTGCCGATCAGACCGCCGACGCCGGATCCGGCGGGTGCGTTGACGTTTCCGGTGGCATATGAATTGTAAATGAAAGCGTTTTCATTCAAACCGATCAAGCCGCCAGTGTTGTTTTGATAAAAACCAGCTTTGTAAATTCCGGTAACGGTTCCGCTCGCCGAGGAAGATGAAATCTCGCCGCCATTGTTGTTTCCAATCAAACCGCCGACGTCCGAGGTTCCGTTAACGGCGCCGGACGCTTTGGAGAAAGAAACAGGCCGGGTGGTATACCCGATCAAACCGCCGACTCTCATCAAGCCATCAACATTGCCCACCGCAACGGAATTTGAAATCGATCCGTTACTGAAACTGTTGCCGACCAGACCGCCGGCTGATGCATTTGTACCGGTGACGTTGCCGAATGCTTTCGTATATGAAACTGTACCGTTCATTGTCCGGCCGATCAGGCCGCCGATGCTGTCATTACCTTTCACAGTTCCGTTTGCAAAAACGCTGTAATTGCCGCTGCCGTCAACAGAACCGGTAATATTTCCGGTGTTGTCGCCGACCAAGCCGCCGACAACGACGACTCCTGAGACATTGCCGCTTGCATAAACCCAATCGGAATCCGTCCCTGTAATCGTTCCGTCGACAGTGTTCCGGCCGATCAAACCGCCGACGGAATAATTGCCGAAAACGTCACCGGTTGCGTATGACGACGAGATTGAACCGTTGTTCAGGCCGATCAGACCACCGACGTCGTCTTCCGTTCCTGTGCCGACGGTGTTGATCGCACGGGAAAGAGAAACCGGACCGGTATTGTTGCCGATCAGGCCGCCGACCTGTCCACCACCGGAAACGATATTGCTTGAAGAAACCGTGGAAACGCTGCCTTCGTTACGACCGATCAGACCGCCGATTTGTTTGTTCGCCGTCAAATCGTTGAGTTTGTCATGTCCCGTCACAGTGCCGGTGGCGTAAATACTGTAAACGCCGCTGCTGACGGAACCGGTCACCGTACCGTTGTTTTTGTTGGAGCCGATCAAACCGCCGACTTCAGACTTACCGTCAACATTTCCGGTTGCATAAACCGGCTGAGCAGATGTTCCTGTAATCGGTGCAAAATTCGCGCCGATCAGACCGCCGGCTTTGCTTGCTTCCGGCGCGTTCACGGTGGATATTGAGGAAACGTTTGTCAAAACAAATGTTTTGTCGAACGGTTCGTTGGAACCGATCAAACCGCCAATGCTGTGGCCGCTTCCTGAAACTGTAACTGTGCCGGCTGTTTTGGATGAACTGACGCCGCCTTTATTCATACCGACGAGACCGCCGACATAAGAATCACCAGTGACCGTCACCACGCCTGTTGCGTCGCCGACGTAAGAGTCGGAAATGGTTGACATTTTGGAAGAGGTGAGATTTTCGCCGTTGTTCAGACCAACCAAGCCGCCGACTTGCAGATCTCCCACTATGGAAGAGCCGCCTTCGACAAATGAATTTGTAATCGACGCCGGTTTGCGTCCTGAAGAGGGTGTGGAATCGACGCCTGAAACATTGTTTCGGCCGACAAGACCGCCGATGTTGTCGCCGTTTGGTAAACTGATTGTTCCGTTAAACGAAGAGGCGTTGATGACGCCGCCGTCATTGGAACCGACAAGACCGCCGGCGTTTGACGGCTTAAGCGTGCCGGCTGTGTTTGACGTCAAAACCGCCGTGGACCGGGTGTTGTTTATCGTTCCGGCGTTGATGCCGGCAAGACCGCCAAACATGCCTTGACCCGTCACCGTTGCGGACGAATCGGAATCGGAAATGTTGCCGTTATTGTTTCCGACAAGGCCGCCCGTGCCGGTTGAATGGGTGCCGCCGTTTACCGGCGTGACGCCGGTCACATTGTTTCCGGCATGGAGCGTCGACAGATTTTTGCCGTTAAAACCAAACATTCCACCCGTGTTGATTGAACCTGAAACGTCGCCGTCAGCGTAAATGCTGTTCGTCGTGTCTGTGTTCACGAATCCGGTCCAATTCACATGGTTCAAACCAACGAGACCGCCGATTCCGCTGTTTCCGGTCACATCGCCGGTCGCATAAATTTTATTCGCGGCGGAACCGGTCATTGTTGAACTGCTTTCATAATGGCCGACCAGACCGCCGACGCTGTAATTTCCAACGACGTTGCCCGTGGCGTACGCAGACTCAACCGGACCGTTGCTGTATCCGAGAAGACCGCCAACCGCACTGCTTTTCGGAGCGCTGACATTGCTGTCTGAGGAAATATTAACATGTGTGACGGCAGCGGCGCTATTATAACCAATCAAACCGCCGATGCACATATCGCTGCCGGAAGTACCGTTTCCGATCACATCGCCGTCGGCATAAGCATTCGTAATTGTGCCATTCACTTCAAGGCCGACCAAACCGCCGACATTGTTATTTCCGGTTACTTTTCCGGACGCATGAGAGTACGAAATATTGCCGTCTTGACCATAGCCGACCAGACCGCCGACGTTTTTTGTTCCGTTCACTTGGCCGGATGCATAAACCTTGTTGCTGTCCGTTCCCACAATATGACAAGCATTGCCGTGACCAACCAAACCGCCGATGTTGGTGTTTCCGGCCACGTTGCCGGTGGCGTAAGCATCGGAAATATTGCCGTTTTGCTCAAAACCGACGAGGCCGCCGACAAAATCATTTCCGGTCACGGCTCCGGTGGCGTTTGCCCCCGAAATCCGGCCATTAAAATTCCAACCAATCAAACCGCCGACAGATTTCTGACCGCTGATCGCGCCCGTCGCGTTTGAAGATGAAATTTGACCGCCGGAACTATACCCGATCAAACCGCCAACGTCTTCTGTTCCGTTCACTTGGCCGGTTGCAAATGAACCGGATGTGCTGCCGGATAGGGAACAACCAATCAAACCGCCGACATATTTTGTTCCGTTGACGGTTCCGGTTGCGCTTGAAGATGAAACTGACCCCTTGTTGTTTCCGAGCAAACCGCCGACATAATCTGTTCCGTTGACATTGCCGGACGCGTTGCTTCCGGTAATGGAAACGGTTTTCGATCCATTGGAGAAATTGCCGATCAGACCGCCGGTTATGTTGTTTCCTTGAACGTTTCCTTCCGCCAGGGATGCGGAAACGTTGCTTCCCAAACAGAAACCGATCAGACCGCCGGTATTGTTGCCGCTTGCGGTGACCGTTCCGTTGGCTTTGGCGTTGGAAATGCTGCTGTTGTCATTGTAACCGATCAAACCGCCGACCTCGGTTTTACCGGTGACAGCACCCGCTGCATAAATCAAATGGGATGACGTGCCGTCCAAATCGGATTGGTTGTTCCGTCCGATGAGGCCGCCGACACCCGAACTGTTGTTGGCCTCAACCGTCATCGTTGAGGAAACGTTTGAAACGCGCCCGACGTTGTTGTGACCGATGGCGCCGCCGAATATCGACGAACTGACGCCGCTGTCTTTGATGGTGCCGCCGGTTGCAGAGGAATTGTTGACCGACGACGTACCGCCGTTATTGAGACCAATGAGACCGCCGACTATACCGTTTCCGGTGACGGTTCCGGATGTAAATTGAGAATCATCAACTGAATTTTCATTTCTGCCGACAAGACCGCCGACATTGGACATTCCGGCCAATGTGACGCCGGAAGAGCCGTATGTTGCTTTTGAAACCGGCATGACGTTGTATCCGATGACGCCGCCGACATTTTCGGCTGTGAGCGCGTTGACCGTTGCGGTTGACGTCACATTGGAAATGTTGGCGTTTGAATTCAGAGAGGCGTTGATTTGGGTCAAGCCGATGAGACCGCCGACGCTTCCGGCGCCGGTTCCGGTCACAGTCACGGTTCCGCCGGATTTTGAATCGGAAACACTGCCGTAATCGTATCCAATCAAACCGCCGATGTTGAAGCCATTGTTTTCAGAAACGGTCACGGTTCCGGAAGATTCCGCGCCGGATATGTCTTTGAGGTTAAAGCCGATCAAACCGCCGACGTTGACTTTTCCGGTCACGCTGCCGGTTGCAACGGCGCCGGTGACGGAAGATCCGTTGTTGACGCCGATCAGGCCGCCGATGTTGTCTCCTTTCGGCGCGCTGACCGCTGCGCTTGAGGAAACGTCGGACATTTGGGCGTTTTGATGGTTCATGCCGATCAAACCGCCGACGCCTCTTGAATATGTTATGCCGGTCATGGCGTTATATTCAACCGGACTGGAAACCGTGCCGGAAGAGGTTGAGTTTGAAATGCTGCCGTCGTTAATGCCGATCAAACCGCCGACGGTTTCATTGCCGCTGACCGTTGTGCCGTTGTACAAAACATAATCCAGCGTTCCGTTGTTAAAGCCGGCGAAACCGCCGACCGCGTTGGACCCGGTGACATTTTTATTGATAAAAATCTCATTTCCAAGCGTTCCGCTGACGGTTCCGAGATTCTGTCCGATAAGGCCGCCGACATACGTGCTTTTGGGCGCCAAAACGTCGTTGGATATCGAAACATTGTCAAGCGTACCGTGAATGTCGTTCGTTCCGGCAAAACCGCCGATGTAAGACGAGCCGTCCGACGGCTGAAGCGTCGCGTTGGCGGAAGCATAGGAAATTGAGCCGTTGTTTAGGCCGACAAAGCCGCCGATGCTGTTGTTTCCGGAAACGTTTGCCATCGTTTTAATCAAATTTGTGCCATCGCTACCGCTCACGGTGCCTTCATTCCGGCCGACCAAACCGCCGACCGCCGTGTTGCCGTCAACTTGTCCGCCCACGGTTTGAATCGGCGTGATGGTTCCGAGCGTAATGGAACCGGAACTGAATCCGGCCAGTCCGCCCACGTTGTTGCTGTTGGACGCATGGACGGTGTTGTAAGAATAAGACGACGTGATGACGCCGGCGTCGCCGTTTTTGCCGACCAGGCCGCCGATGTTTTCATTGCCGTTTCCGGTACTGATCACGGTCCGGAGGCTGGTGAAACCGGAATTTGAAATGGTTCCGCCGTTGTTGCCGACCAAACCGCCGATGTTGTCGCCGGAACCGGTAACCGTTCCGCCGATTGTGACTGCGTGGTCAATGTTGCCGTGATTGTCGCCGACCAAGCTGCCCACATTGCCTTTTCCGGCAATCTGAAGTGAGCCGTCGAATTTCAAATTAATATTTTTGATTTCGGAACCTTGCGCTGTGACGCCGAAAATACCGATGTTGTCCGCGGTGGGTTCATCGATGTAGAATTTGGTGAGGTTACGGTTGTCGGCGTCAAACGTTCCGTTAAAAGCGTCGCCGGTTGCGTCTGTTCCGATCGGGTTCCAGCCGGTGTTGTCGCTGCCGGCGCGTTCGTGAACGTTAACGCTCGCCAATCTGTTCCAGTCGGCCGGATATTCCAAATCTCCCGGTGTGTTCAACTGATAATATTGACCGGAACCGGATGTATTATTATAATATCTGAGGGCGTCGAATTGAACGATGTTGACCATCGTAAACGGTGTGGCTGAGCTGCCGTCTCCGGTTTCAAACGGATAGTTGACTTGTCCGGGGGTTCCTGTGCCGCCGTCGGAGATAATATATGTGTAAGATTGACCGCTGCCGGGGTTGTCCAATTTCAAGGGAGCGCCGCTCAAAGAAACGAGATACATGTTGGCGCCGGATGATGCGTATTGATAAGTTTCAACACTTGAAACAGTTCCGGTTCCGTTGTTCAACGGATCGTTGATATTTGTAAACTTGACCGTATTGATGTCGGACGGATTTGAAAGAGCGGCGTCCGCCGTCATCAAAACGCGGAGCGTATCGGTTGTAGAATTATAATCGTAAAGTTCGGCCGTAAAATTGATTTCGGACGTCGGACCGGGGGGCGTCGGCGGATTGACCGGCGTTCCGTTGCCGCCGGGACTGACCGGAATACCGCCTTGTCCTTTATGAACATCAAGACCGGTGCCTGTTCCGGTGCTTGAGACCGAACAAGAATAGCAAGCGCAATCGTCTCTTTGAGATTTTTCACTCAAACACGTTGTGAAAAGGAGAATCAGCAATATCAGCAAAAGAATCAAAATTGCCGTTCTCAAATGAAATTTCTTTTTTGAATACATATAAGATTACTCAACCACTCATTTTTCCGTAGTCGTTTTTAGTCGTAATGACAATCATCTTCAATAAAAACAATAATTAATTTATAAAATATCCTTAATGAGAATTAATTTCATTATATAGGTGAACGAATTATATAAAGATATGTTAATAATAAAATCATAAATTTATAGAATTGTTGAAAATATATTAATTGCCAAATAAATTGTGATTTTATATTAGACAGATCATAATAAAATCAATAAAACGACATCTGGCGACAACGCGTTTTTTAAACAACCCCATAAACATTATATTTTGAATATAATCATCTATTTCTCGAATATATATTGAGGAAGATACTTAAATCGGAAAGTTTCCGAAATGGAAATAGGTATCCATTTAGATACCTATATGTTTATATGAAAAACAAAAAGAGAGAAAATTTAGAAAGTGGATGTGGAAAATAAAAACAGATCTCCTTTTTTGAAGATTCCGGAAAAATGGGCGCCGTAACGCGCGTGTGGCGGCGCAAATCTAAAATAAAACGGAACCGGAACTAAAACAAACAGAATAATATCAAAAACAGCAAAACAAAAATAACAACTCAAACGTAACAAACTCAAACGTAACAACTCAAAAATAACAACTCAAAAATAACAACTCAAACGTAACAACTCAAACGTAACAACTCAAAAATAACAACTCAAAATAACAACTCAAAATAACAACTCAAAATAACAACTCAAAATAACAACTCAAAATAACAACTCAAAATAACAACTCAAAATAACAACTCAAACGTAAAACCAAAAAAAAGGCGGCTCTTTGGAAGAGCCGCCTTTGGTTTCGTTCAACAATCTTATTTTTCAAATTACATGTCCATGCCCATGCCGCCCATGTCCGGCATGCCGCCGCCCGGTGCGCCCTGGGATTTGGTGGTGGCGATCACGTCGTCGATTCTGAGAATCATAACGGCGGATTCGGTGGCTGCGTTGATGACTTGGGTTTTGACGCGGAGCGGTTCGACGACGACTTCTTTCCACATGTCGACGACTTCGCCTTTGAACACGTCGAGACCGGCTGTTTTCATGCCTTTCTCGTGTGCGGAGCGCAGTGCCATGAGCATGTCGATCGGGTCGAGACCGGCGTTTTCGGCCAAGGTCTTCGGGATGACTTCAAAGGCTTCGGCATAAGCGCGAACGGCGAGCTGCTCGCGGCCTTCGAGGGTGGAGGCGTATTCGTTCAACCGGAGGGAAATTTCGACTTCCGGAGATCCGCCGCCGGCCACCAATTTTTGGTCTTCGAGCGCCACGCCGACAACACGGAGGGAGTCTTCAAGGGCGGTTTCAACGCTGTCAATCACGTGGTCGGTTCCGCCGCGCAGCAGGATGGACACGGATTTCGGGTTGTTGCAGCCGGTCACAAAGACCATCGGGTCGCCGGAGATTTTCTTTTCTTCCACAACGGCGGCGTATCCCAAATCGTCTTTGGTGATTTCGTCGAAGTTGGAGATGAGGTTGCCGCCGGTGGCGCGGGAGAGTTTTTCCATATCGCTTTTCTTAACGCGGCGGACAACGAAGAGTCCGAGTTTGGTCAAGAAGTGCTGGGCCATGTCGTCGACGCCTTTCTGGCAGAAAACGACGTTTGCGCCGCTTTTCGCGACTTTGTCGACCAAATCTTTGATCATCTTTTCTTCTTGGTCGAGGAAAAGCTGGAGCTGGTCCGGAGAGGTAATGGAGATTTCGGCGTCGACTTCGGTGTCTTTGAGTTCGATCGCTTCGTTGAGGAGCAAGATCTTGGCTTCTTTGACGACTTCCGGCATGTTGGTGTGGACGCGTTCTTTGTCAATGATCATACCGTTGATGAGTTCGGAGTCTTCGACGCGGCCGCCGACTTTTTTGACCACGTTGATTTGTTCGCGGTCGACGACTTTTTTGCCGCCGATTTCATCGACGACGCTGGTGACGGCTTTCACGGAGATTTCGGCGAGGAGCGCTTTAGCGGCTTCGGCGCCTTTTCCGGTGATTGCGGTGGACGCAATGCTGGTCAAGAGTTTTTCGTCGTTGGTTTTGACGTCTTTGGCGAGGCCGTTGACGACTTCGATCGCTTTGTTGGCCGCCATCCGGTAACCGGATGCGATCACGGTCGGGTGGATGTCCATTTCGATGAGGTCTTCGGCTTTCTTTAAGAGTTCGCCGGCCACAACGGCCGCGCTGGTGGTTCCGTCGCCGACTTCTTCGTCTTGTGTTTTGGACACTTCGACGATCATTTTGGCGGCCGGGTGTTCGATGTCCATTTCTTTTAAGATGGTGGCACCGTCGTTGGTGATGGTGACGTCGCCCATGGAATCGACGAGCATTTTGTCCATGCCTTTGGGACCGAGGGTTGTTCTGACGGCTTCCGCCACGGCTTTAGCGGCCATAATGTTGTTGCTTTGCGCATCGCGTCCGCGGGTGCGTTTGCTGCCTTCTTTTAAGATAAAAATGGGTTGTCCTGACATTTTATGTCTCCTGATGATTGTAAAAAATGATTTAATCGAATAATATGTGAAAAATCGAATCGTTCTGAATTGCTGTTTACATTTCCCGAAACAGGAACTTCTTTCCCGGGTTTGCCGTGCAGACCGCATCCAAGTTCCGTTTCATTTCCTTCGCCCGACCGGCGTCTAAAACCGGGGATTCATGCCGGTTTATTCTGGATCGCGTGTTCGGGACAATTCAGAAAATAACAGCTTTCATATGTCAGATATTCTATATATAAGTTGCGAATGGGAAACCGATTTTGTTGCCAACCGACAATGAAAATTGAAAAGCGGATACACTTAAATTAAAGAAACATAAACTATAAATTTTTGAAAATTGTGTTAAATACTAAAGTTTGAAAAGAGGTAACAGCCGTGGTTATGGAAATTGCTGAGGAAGAAGAAACAAAAAAATTAAAAGAAAAATTAGACTTGGCGGAAAAATCTAGATTGATCGGAGATAGAACATATACAATCGAAGAATCAAGAAAACTTCTCGAAAAAATATATGATTCTATTTAATTACAATTCAATCAAATTCTTTTTTCCGTCCGCACTCTTTCTTTTCTCAAACTCAAAGCCTTTCGCTTTCAAAAAGACGCTGATGGACTGGTCAATAATCACCGTCAGCCTGTCCTTGGGAATGTTGGTGACCGCTGACAAAAACCGGAGTTCGTATTTTCCGTTGTTGTCTTCCGGCTCCTGCGCAATGTATTCCGCTTCGATTTGCCGGTCGTCGGACGCGGAAACCTGGCTCACTTTCACCAACGTGTCGCCGACTTTGACGGCCATTTTGACGTGGCCGACGAAATAGTAATTGATTTTGGATAAATCCATGCCGGCTGCGGAGATAATATTTTCAAGCAGTTTTCCGGCGCTTTCCTTGGACAGGTCTTTGCCTGAAAGGTCGTAAAGACCGGAGTACGTCGTCACGTTTGAAATTTCAATCGAGTTGAGCGTCGTTTCGCTTTTCTCATAATCGGACGCGCACTTTTCGTTTTCCGCGCTCATGAGCAGGTCGTAAAGCCGGGAAACGGAACTTTCATCTGTTGCCGCCGACATGTGAATTTGAAGCGCGTTCGGATTGATTTCCGTTAAAAAAGATTCGACGTCGGCGATTTTGGCGGCGTCGGCCAAATCGACTTTGTTGAGTCCGATGATTTCGGCTTCGATCAGCTGCTGCGTGATGAATTTCGGAATCTGGGACATTTCGGTGGAAAAACGGGACGTGTCCACCAAAGCCGTAATTGGGGAAAACGTCATCATGACGTTGAGTTCGCAGAGTTCGTCGCGAATCTGCTGCGGAAAAGACAGACCGGTCGGCTCGAGAATGAGAACGTCGGGATTGTAGACGTCCGCCAGCTCCGAAATAGTAACACCGAGACTAAGTTTCAAAGAACAGCAAATGCATCCGTTTGTGATTTGTTTGGACGGAATGCCGGCGATGTCCAAGGTTTCGCCGTCGATGCCGATTTCGCCGACTTCGTTGACGATAATCGCCACTTTTTTGCCGGCATCGGTGAGCATTTTAGCGATTTTTAAAACCGACGTTGTCTTTCCGCTGCCCAAAAATCCGCTGATAATCATAACCCGCATGTGAAATTCTCCAACTCAATTTAACGAATGTTTGCAATTCTCAAAACATGATCAGAATGCAGAATAATTTTTTAAATCAACGACACTAAGTCTTCAAGCGCTGCTTTCGGATCCTTCGCTTTGATAATGCCGGACGCGAGCAAAACGCCGCCGGCGCCGAGTTCAATCGCCGCTTTCAAGTCTTCGCCTTTGGAAATGCCGGCGCCGCAAAGCACGACAACCTTTTTGTCGATTTTTCGGGCGGCTTCAACCGAATCCGTAATAATGCCGGGATTGGCTTTGGAAACCGGAACGCCGGTGCCGATGAGTTCGGGCGGTTCGATTGCGACGTAGTCCGGCGAAAGCGCGGACGCCGCCGCCGTTGTGGCGACGTTGTTCGTACAAATAACGCTTCTCATTCTGTTTTCTTTGAGCGACAAAAGCGAGCGTTCGATGTCAGCCAACGTCATCCGTTTTTCGGAGTGGTTAATCAAACTCCCGGAAGCGCCGGCTTCCCGGATGCAGCGGGAATAAATTTGTCCGGTGTTGCTGCCGGAACCGATGCCGTCGACGTGCTGCGCAAAAACCGGAATGTCCACGGCGGATGAAATGCGGAAAAGATCGGGAAACTGGGGCGCAACAGCGATTTCAATGCCGGAGCTTTCGGAAACGTCCCGGCACGCGCGGGCGATGTCAACGGATTTGGCGCCCGTTCCTTCGTCAAAAGTCTTGTAATTGAGCAAAATAAAAACCATGTGTTCACCTGATAATTTGATTAAACGGAATGAATGGAATGATGAATATAAAGGATAAATGCAACGATGGATATAAAATGTATCATAGAAAGGGAATCGTTTTCTGAATTAGAAAAGATGAAATAATGGCATTATTTCAAAATCAAGCAAACAACCCCGCAAAATCAGACGCTTTGCGTCTGTATTTTGCGGAATCCGATCAGTAAGATACATTCCAATTTTACAGTACTGAGTTGCACCTTACAGTTAACTGTTTTTAAATTTCAGATTGCACCTTCTGTTTCCAACAATACAGTCCTTTCTTGTTTCCGTTTTGCACCTGCAGTTGCTATTTCCCAATTCCATTTCATCGGATTCCGAGAAAATCAAACGCAAAGCGTTTGATTTTTCGGGATGGTTTGCTTGAAATTAGAAAATAAACTTCGGGACAGTTTTGTTGAAAGCGAAAATAAAATGACCCATCGGTTTTTGAAAAACGAAAAGAAAAAGTGTCGCCATAACGCGCGCGCAGGCCGCTCGCCAAAAACAAAAAAGAGAAAAAAAGAAAATGAAAGAAACGGATTAAAGTCCGTTTCCGACTTCGCTTTTCCGGAGCCAATCGATATCGGATTGGTACAATTCGCGAAGGTCTTTGAGTCCGAGTTTCAGCATCGCGACGCGGCTGACGCCAAGGCCCCAGGCCAAAACCGGCTGAGTGATGCCGAACGGTTCCGTGACTTCTTTTCTGAAAACACCGGCGCCGCCGAGTTCAACCCAGCCCATGCCCTCAATATACACTTCCGGCTCGACGCTCGGTTCCGTGTACGGGAAATAGCCGGGGCGGAAGCGGACTTCGGAGAAGCCCATGCGGTGGTAGAATTCTTTTAAACAGCCGAGGAGGTTGGAAAAACTCATGCCTTCATCCATGATGATGCCTTCCAATTGTTCAAATTCCGGCGTGTGCGTCGGGTCGATGGTTTCACGGCGGTAGGCGCGGTCGATCGAGAAAACCTTTATGGGGCCTTTCGGATTGTCGGCCAAATATTTGATGGTGACAGATGTTGTGTGCGTTCGAAGCACGTTCTTTTCAGAAATATCGGCGCTCCACTTGCCGCCCCAGCCGGTTGAGCCGGTGTTGCCGCCGGTTTCGTGGCAGGCGCGGACTTTGTCCACGAATTCTTCCGGAACAGGCGTGCGGTCGCCGAGGTGGAAGGTGTCCTGCATTTCCCGTGCCGGGTGGTCCTGCGGCTGGAAAAGGGCGTCAAAGTTCCAAAAAGAGGATTGGACGATGTTGCCTTTGATTTCCGTGAAACCCATTTCTAAGAAAATTTGACGCATCTCGTCAATCATGCGCTGGTACGGGTGAATTTTAGCGCCGTAAAGCGGTTTCACCGGTTTTTGAACTTTGTAGGGACGGTAGGTTTTGCCTTCCCAGTCGCCGCTTTTGAGCAGTTCGGGCGTGATTTGCGCGATTTCTTCCGTGATGAAAATACCTTCGGCCGCCAAGGCTTTGCCGTCTTTCGTAATCACGATTTTGCGGGTGGTATATTCGTCTTTTTCAAGCAGTTTGCGCTTGAGAAGGTCTTGGACGGTCGCTTTGGACGCAACTTCTTCCGGCAGTTCAAAAACCGGATCGAACGTGTCGTTTTCCAGAGAATTTTCATAAAGACCGCCGAGGACTTTTTCGTCTTCACCTTTCGACGCATCGCCGAGCGGAATCAAAATGCCGTCATCGATTTTCGCCCATTTCTTTTTAATGAGCCAACCGGTCGCAATGCCGACCAATTGCGGAGAAAAAAGCTCTCTTAAATTTTCAAGCGGCGTCGGACCGTCGATGCTGTCCATGATTTGCCGCTCCGGAAGTCCGGCTTCAGCGTATTGTTTTCCTTCGCAGGAAAGTCCGTAGAGCTCAAAAGAAGATTCAATGACTTGACAGAGTCCCTTTTCTTCCAAAAGGAAAGCCGCCTGCATGGAGGCGTCCGCGTTCAAGTCGGAAATTTCGACCACGTCTTTGAGTTCGGCCGTGTCCAGTTCGTTGAGAGCCAAAAGAACCTTTTTTTCATTATTGGTTAAATCGTAATTTGCCATACGTATCAAATCTTGATGCTTGAAGATGATATTGAAAATTTATGAATTGAATGAATATTAAATTTTGAATTGAAATTGAAGTTGAAGTGAATTGAAATTGAATGAGATAAATTCATAAATGAACTTATAAACCTCATTTTGCTAAATAAATTATCGTATCTAAACGAGACGAAACGAAACCAACCGAGATTAATAATTGATTCCGAATTCGCACAATCGTTCCCGCGCGATTTTCCGTTTCTCTTGGTGGTCCGTCAAAAACGCTTCAATCTTGTCAGCCGCTTTTTTCTTGCATTCGCCGCACAAAATTTTGCCGCTCTGACAATCGTTTTGGATTTGACAAAGTTCGTCGTCGTCGTCAATCAGATGGAAAACGAAGAGTTCAAAAACGGAACATTTATCCGGCTCCCCGCCGAGTTCCTTTTGTTCTTCAACGGTTGTCCGGCCGCCGGTCTTTGATTTCATGACTTTCTTAGCCGCCGCTTTCGGGTCTTCCGTGAGTGCAATGTTGCTTTCCGGAATGCTGCTCGACATTTTGCCGCCGGTGAGCCCGCTCATGAACCGGTGGTACGTCGACGCCGGCGCAATGAACGCATAGCCGCCGAGTTCCAATTCAATTTCCTGAACGACCGCTCGAAGCGTTTCTTCGTTGCCGGCGCTCATGTCGCTGAAAATATCCATGTGTTCCTTAGACACTTTCGTTTTGACGTTCGGAATTTCGGATTTCAGACGTTTGTCCATGAGTTCAAAAGCGTTTTCCGGCGCGTCTTTGCCGCGAACGCTCCAATACGGTTTGTTGTCCTTGTCCGTCCGCTTTTCAATCAAAAACATGTTCATTTTGGACGCAACCCCGCGTGTGAGACGGATGTGCGGATCTTGGTCGGCGCCGACCGGTACGACAACCGGAATCGGACCCTCAAATTCCAAAAGCTGGGAATGTAAAATGTCAGCGCCTTGTGTGACCGTGCTGACCATATGCGATAATTTTGTTTCCCCGGAAAAACCGTAGATTGCCGACAGTTCCGATGAATTGACGTGAATGCCGAGCTCAAAAGCCAAATCCTTAACGGCTTCACATTCCGATTGGAAATACAGGCGCGCGTTTTCCGGTTCCAGACCCAAGGCAATCAAACTGATCAAATATTCTTCCACGCCGATGCGTTTGCATTCTTCCCAGGAAAGATTGCGCACCGAATGCGCTTCCCGGTCGGCGATGCCGACGACGGCTTTGGCGCCGTTTTGCTGGTACCAAACAATTTGATCCATCACCATTTTGTGGCCGAAATGCGCTTTTCCGGTCGGCATGAACCCGTCAAGGACGACGTATGGCTTTTTGTCATTTAAAGCAGAAACGATGGACTCGAAATCCCGGTGCCCGAAGATAACGCCCCGTCTCATGAACTTGTGCGGGTTTTTGATTTGAGGCAGCACGTCCGCAAACGGCGAAATGCCGAATTCGTCAAAAAGTTTTGAATAGTCCAGGTTTTCGGAAGACTTCCACGGGTCTAATTTTTGAGCCATAAAATATCACTAAAGAATCGATTTTGTCATCCTTTAATTCGCTCATCTTATTTATTTTGTTGCAAAACAAAAAAACAGTCCCCGTTTTTGATGATTCGAGAAAAGTGATTGCCATAACGCGCGCGTGAGCCGACGCAATCAAAAATGAAAAACAAAAGTGAAAAGAAAGAGAGAACAGAAAAACAAAAGAAAAAACAAAAAATAGCGAGGGATGGATTCGAACCATCGGTCTACGGGTTATGAGCCCGTCGGGATCTCCTGGCTACCCTACCTCGCTTCGCCAAAATAATGTAAAAAAGCAATGCAATGACTCAAATTATTTGATTCCTTGCTTAAATTGCAATCCTAGAACTAATTGATTTTATAAATACTTATGGATTGGAGAAAATCTGTTTTTGACAAAAAGAGGAATCAATCAAAGCCAAATTAAAAAAAGAAAAATAAAAACAGAAAAAATAAAATGAACACGATAAAAAGGAAAATAATAAATCTATAAATACCGTAAGGCTGTAATGAAGATAATTTCATTTATTTTATATCAATATATGATTTAATTCATTATTCATTCAATTCCGATTCATTTATTCAATTCATGAATTCTTTTTACGGTGAAATCCGATGCCACACAGATGTACGAAATGCGGTGCCATTTTTGGCGACGGCGACCCGGTTATTTTGACCGGCTGCCCAACCTGCAAATGGAACAAATTCCTTTATGTTCGAGAAGAAACGGTGAGTGCAGCAGCTGCAAATATCAGCGCAGAGGCGTCTTCGGACACCGGCCTTCATGAAATCGACAAAACGAACTGGCCGGACCAAAAAGAAAAATCCGGGTCCATCAACAAAGTTCTCGAAAACATCGACAGCGTGCTGGATTCCGAAGAAATGACAAAGCAAGAACCGGAACCGGACCGTGTCGATTCCATCCGGATTTTGGACACCGGATCTTACGAACTCAACCTCGGCTCCATCATGGACAACGAGGAAATCGTCGTCGGCATCAAAGAAGAAGGGCAATACGCCATCGATTTGCCGGTGATTTTGCAGCAATCCGCTAAAAAAGGAAAATCGAAGAAAAAGTAAATCAATTGATTTTTTTTCTTTTTTCACTTTCTTCTTTTCGTTATTTACTTTTTTGTTTTTTCTATTTTTTGAACGCCGGCGCCGCGCGCGTTATGGCAATCGTTTTTGACGAACGTCCAAAACGGTGGGTTGTTTTATTTTTCAGATTTTTAAGTTTTATCTTCAACGATGTAATCGTCTAATTTCCAAGCCAAATAAAGCGGAACAAACTTGACTTCTTTTCCGCTGACGTTATTCATCGTGGCTTTGATTGAAATTCTCGGATTGTATTGTTTTCGGTAAACGTCAAGACTTTTGGATTTGCTGTTGTGGTCCGCTTTGACTTCAATCGGTACGATGTCCGCGCCGAACTGCGCAATAAAATCGACCTCGGCTATGTTTTCCGACCGCCAATAAAACGGAACGGCGTTTTTCAAGTTGACCAGTTCGCACAAAACATAATTTTCGGCGAGCACGCCTTTGAATTCCTTGTAAATGTCTTTCAATTCGTTTTTGTTCGTCCGTTCAATAATAACCTCTGCCGGTACTTTTGCCGTTTTCCGGAGAAGACCGATATCGGCAAAGTACAATTTGAAATAAGATAAATCGGAGTAGGCCGAAAGCGGAATGCCGGGCTTTGTGATTTTGGCGACTCTGTAAATTAAGCCGGCTTGAATCAGCCATTCCATCGCCTCTTCCAAATCCTTGGCCCGTTGACCGCTTTTGACATGGCTGAAGACAAATTTTTGATTTTCCCGGGCCAGTTGGACCGGAACGGAATCCCAAATCATCGACATTTTTGCAAATTCTTTCGGCGGCGCATGCTTTGCAAAATCTAATTTATAGCTGTCCAGTATTTTTTGCTGAATTTCTTCAACCGCTTCGATATTTTTCGTCCGGACCCAAGTTTCAACAACTTCCGGCATGCCGCCTGTGATGTAATAATTTCTCAAATATATCTCCAGTTTTTCCGTAAACGTCTCGGAAACCGCCTCTTTTGTGGAGAGATTTTTCAAATAATCACAAAGCATTTTTTCGCCGTTGGCCAATAAAAATTCATAAAAATTCATCGGATAAAGCGTCATCAAATCCACTTTTCCGACCGGAAACGACGTCGAACCATGAGCAGAGAGAGCCACGCCGAGCAGCGAACCGGCGCAAACAATATGATAAGACGGCGCGTTTTCATAAAAATACTTCAAACTCGTCAAAGCCCGGCTGCAAAACTGGATTTCATCAAAAATGAGGAGCGTCTTCTCCGGTTGAATTTGTTTTTCTCTTAAAATACTCAACTCTTTGATGATGCGCTCCGGATCCAGATCAAATTCAAAAACATTCTGCAACGCCTCATTTCCTTCAAAGTTAAAATAAGCGGCATCGTCGTAATTAGATCGCCCGAATTCCTTCAGCAAATAGGTTTTTCCGCATTGGCGAACGCCTTTCAATATCAGCGGCTTTCTTGCCGGATGATTTTTCCAAGCCAACAGTTGATCACAAAACATTCTTTGCATTTTGACGCCCCGTTTGAAAGATTCAAGTTCAATAACGGATAATAAATAATCAAAGATTCATATAAATTTTGCGTTTTTTTCTGCATTATTCATATGAAAAATGTATAATATTTGAACATTATTCATATGAATAATGCGACAAATTACAACAATATTCATATGAAAAACGCAAAAACCGAATGATGGGCGACTTAATTAAGGGAAATATGTTGCCGATTTTAAACCAAAAAGAAAAAGTGTCGCTGTAACGCGCGCGCATGCTGCCGTCCAAAAAAGAAAACAAAAAAGGAAAGAAAGAAGAGAAGAGGAAAAAAAAGAAAAGGTATGATTGATTGAAAATGGAAATGAAATAAAATAAATTTCAATTTTCAACCTTTAATCACGCCGATCGGAATCAGCCTGGCCACTTTATTTGCAATGCCGAGTTGGTCGACCACGTCAACCACTTCGTCGCTCGGCTTGTAAACGCTCGGCGCTTCCTCAGCAATCACGGACGGCTTGTCGGCGCGAACCGTAATGCCTTGGCGGGCTAACTCTTCCCGGATGGCTTCGCCGCTCATATTGCTTTTGGCTTGCCCGCGACCCATCACACGGCCGGCGCCATGGCAAGCGCTGCCGAATGAGAGTTCCATCGATCGGGGTCCGCCCTTGAGAACAAATGACGGCGTTCCCATGCTTCCCGGAATCAAAACCGGTTGTCCGACATCACGGTAGTGCTGCGGCACTTCAGGGTGACCGGCCGGAAACGCACGGGTGGCGCCTTTTCGGTGAACATAAACGTCTTTCTTTTTGCCGTCAACCGTATGGGTTTCATATTTGGCGACGTTGTGAGCGACGTCGTAAAGCAGTTTCATGCCGAGTTCGTCGACGTCTTTGCCGTAAAAGTTTTCAAAAACCTCACGCGTCCAATGCATGATCACTTGCCGGTTCGCCCAGGCATAATTCGCGCCGCAGATCATCGCTTCATAATAGTCCTGCGCCTCTTTGGATTCGGCCGGCGCGCACGCTAATTGTTTGTCGGGAATATCGATCTTATATTTTTTGACCGCTTCATTCAGATTTTGAAGATGGTCGGTACAAATCTGATGGCCGGCGCCGCGGGAACCGCAGTGAATCATGACGTTGACTTGGCCTTCATACAATCCGTATGCTGCCGCCGCCACAGGATCATAAATCTTGTCCACATACTGGATTTCCAAAAAGTGGTTGCCGCTGCCGAGAGTTCCGA
Source organism: Methanolapillus africanus (assembly GCF_032714475.1). Taxonomy (NCBI): domain Archaea; kingdom Methanobacteriati; phylum Methanobacteriota; class Methanomicrobia; order Methanosarcinales; family Methanosarcinaceae; genus Methanolapillus; species Methanolapillus africanus. Next base: position 20,367 of record NZ_JAWDKD010000007.1, read on the forward strand.
ACTGCGGACGCCCGCGCTGGCGCGCTTTGACGCCGACTTTTTCGGGATTGCCGCCTTTCATGAATCCGGCGGATTCGCAATTTTTGGTATCGTCCTCAATACCGTATCCGGATTCGACCGCCCATTCCGAACCGTGCAAGAAGGCATCCGTCAGCTGCGTATCGTTGACACGGAACTGTCCTTTGGAGCCGACGCCGGACGGAATTTTATGGAAAAGACTTTCTGTGAGCGTTTTGATGTGCGGAACGACGTCTTCGCGGGTGAGATTGGTTTTCATCAAACGGACGCCGCAATTGATGTCAAAGCCGACGCCGCCGGGGCTGATGACGCCTTCCTGCGGATCAAAAGCGGCGACGCCGCCGATTGTAAATCCGTAACCGAGATGGACGTCGGGCATCGCCATGGAATAATCCAAAATTCCGGGAAGCATAGACACGTTGGCGATTTGGTCGATGGTTGCCAAATCGATGCTGGAGAGAAGTTTTTCTGACAGGAAGATACGTCCGGGAACGCGCATGCCGCGTAAACGGGAAGTTGGAATGTCCCAGGTGTTTTCATTGACACGGTTGAGCGCGCCCATCACGTCTTCCGGGACGCTGTCGGTTGATTCTCTGTTCGAATCGCTTTTTCCTTTTTGATTTTCGTATTGTTGAGTCATGATTTTTCCCGGAAATTTGATAAAAATAATAGAATAATTTTAGATAATTGGTATTGAAATATTTGAAATTAAATTTTGGAATTGAAATATTTGAAATTAAATTTTGGAATTAAATTTTGAAATTGAATTTTGGAATTAAATTTTGAAATTGAATTTGGAATTGAAATTTGGAATTGAAATTTGGAATTGAAATTTGGAATCAGAATACTTTAGAAATATTTGATTAATTTTTTAGAAAAAATTATTTGACAAGATAAATTGAAATATAAATGATTTGAGGGTAATAGTTAATGATTACCAATTCATTGATTTAATTGTTTGGAATATATTTTGGAAAAATTTAGATTTTTTAGAAAAATTTAAAAATCTTTTTAAAAACAGTGTTCATGCGGAGGTTTTTTAGTGTTCAAATTCATGTCCCCGGACGAAGCGGTCGGTTTAATCAAAGACGGAGACGTTATCGGCGTCAACGCTTTTTTGTCGATTAGCAATCCGACGGAACTTCATTTGGCGCTCACCCGCCGTTTTCAAAAAATGCAAAGCCCGCGCAACTTAACGGTTTATTGTTCCGCCGGATTCGGCGACTGGAATGAGAATTCGCCGATTGAAGGCTACATTCAAGATGGAGCGGTTTCCTGCGCCGTTTTGGGACATCTCGGATCGATGCCGGTGACCGCTAAAAAAATATTAGCGGGCGACATTGAAGGATATAATTTACCGCTGGGATCGATGTCTCACATGATTCGAGCGGCAGCCGGCGGAAAAGACTTTTATGCCACCAAGATCGGCATGAATCTGTTTACCGACCCCGATATCGGCGGTTACAAACTCAACAGCGTTTCCAAAAGAGATTGGATCTCCAAAGCCAAAATCGGGAACGACGAATATTTGATTTACAAGACGCCTGAAATTGATATCGCTTTTATCAAAGGAACCAGCGCCGATTCCCAAGGAAATATTTCTTTTGAAAAGGAATGCGCCACAGTCGACGCATTGGCTCTGGCACAGGCCGTTCACCGCCGGGGCGGCAAAGTGATTGTGCAAGTGGAGCGGGTCATTTCCAACCACCTGCGTCCCCGCAATGTGATTGTTCCCGGCATTTTGGTCGACGCAATCGTCGTTTGTTCCAACCAAAGCCAGATTTTGAGCGTCAACGGTTACGAACCAACGTATTCGGGCGACACGTATATTGAGCCCCAGGAGCTGGCCGAATGGGCGAAAGCCAAAGAGAAAAACGCGGCCAACCTCAGCGATACGGAACGCCTTCTCGTTGCGTCCCGCGCCTTTTTGGAACTGCATCCGGGGCAGGTGGCCAACATCGGCATCGGCATTCCGGAAGCGGTGGCGGTCGTCGCGGCCAAAGAAGGACTCTTGAAGGACATCACGCTGACAGTGGAATCCGGCGCGATCGGCGGTCTCCCGGCGTCCGGGGTTTCATTTGGCGCGACCAGCGGCGCCGACACGATTTATGATATGTCGCAGCAATTTGATTTTTATGACGGCGGCGGCCTCAACATTTGTTTCATCGGCGCTCTTGAAATTGACGGATCCGGAAACGTCAACGGCCACATGTCTTCCGGACGAATTACCGGCATCGGCGGTTTTGCCAACATCACACAATCAACGCCGACCGTTGTCTTTTGCGCCACATTTACAGCCGGCGGCCTCAAAGTGAAAATTGAAAACGAAAAGCTGAAAATCGAATCGGAAGGCAAGTTCCCAAAGTTTGTGAACCAAGTTCGTTCCATCAGCTTCAGTTCAATCAACGCGAAAGAATCCAAACAGCGCGTTCTCTATGTGACGGAAAGATGCGTTTTTGAGTTGAAAGACTCCGGACTCGTGTTGACAGAAATCGTTGACGGCGTCGATTTGAAGAAAGATATTTTAGACCAATTGCCGTTTTCAGTGACGGTGTCACCTTATTTGAAAACGATTCCAGCCAGACTGATTGGGGAAAATGCGTAAGATTTTGATTTTTTCCCTTTCTCTTTTTTTGTTTTCTTTTTTGGGCGAGCGGCTGCGCGCGCGTTATAGCGACACTTTTTTGTTTCGAGTTTTTGAAAAACGAGTGGGCATTTTTTGTATATTTCAAGAAAGCCCTCCCGATCAAATCAGACGCAATTGCGTCTGATTTAATCGGAATCCGATTAACAAGATTAGATACAGTGACAGTAGGTGCAAATCGGATTAGGAATACAACTGTATTTTTAGAAACCGTAGGTGCAATCAGCAATCTAAAAATAGTGAACTGTAGGTGCAAACTGCAATCTAATAATAGTTAACAGCAGGTACAATCTGTACTATAAATTGGAATGTATCTTACGGATCGGATTCCGCAAAATACAGACGCAAAACGTCTGATTTGCGGGATGGTTTGCACGGTAAGCAAAAAATAAAATGAAATAAACTTTGCGCGACCGAAGGGAGCTGTTTGCGAAGCAAGCTTATAGAAACAGACTCCCACCGCCCTGAAAAATTCCGAGCGAAGCGACGGAATTTTTTTAAAGATCCAAAACAACTTCCGTCTCAAACCCGGAATCTGTCTTCTCAACTCGAATATGATTGTAAGTGACAGCCTTGACTTCTGTTCTGAAATTCTGCTTGGACGAATCAATCGGTTCGCCGGAAATGGTTGCCGTGACCGAATAAATGCCGTTCGTTTGTTGGATTTCGTGAACGGTGATGTTTCCGAAAAGCGTTTCTTCGGCGTCGAACAAAAAAAGAAGTTCGGACAGGAAATGAACCAAAAGGTCTTCCAATTCCGACGCGTAAACTTCAACATCAAATTCGACTTCCGGCGAAATGTTTGAAACGTCGGCAATCACGTTGAACATCGCCAGCGCCGAATTTTCAAAAACGTGTTCCAAAGAATCGCCGTACGCAATAAACCGTGTGTCAGCGATATGGTCTAAATAAATAAAAGGGGAATTTGTCATGGGAACACCGTTTTTTGAAAGCGGATTTATTTTTATTGTTTTTAATTACTTTTATTATTTTTGATTATTGAGCGTTCTTTGCTTTTTCAGCCTTCTCCGCGCGTTCTTCGGCGCGGATGGCTTTCCATATGTAATAAATGCGTTGAAGCGCCGTGATGTGAGAGAAAATCGCAATGATCACCATGACCCAGCCTAAGAACGAAAGACCGTAAAACGATTCCGATGTGTGGAAAATCAAATCATAAATGAAATCCAACGACGCGCCCGCCAAAATGATGATCAGGCGGTCGGCCCGGCCCATAATGCCGCCGTAATAGCGGCCGATGCCCATCGCTTGAGCTTGCGTTCCGAGGTAACTGGTGAGGAGAACGCCGACAATGGCGACGAGACCGATTTGCCACGGACAAAGGCCGCCGAAAATGATACCGCAGATGATGAAAACGTCGGCGTAGCGGTCGATGACGTGATCCAAAAAGTCGCCGCGCTTTCCGGCGACGCCCATAATCCGGGCGACGGCGCCGTCAAAGGCGTCAAGACCGGAGTTGATCAAAACACAAAAAACGGCGACCAAAAGCATCCAATAGGACGGAACGACGTAATTCGTTCCCGCCAAATAAAAAGAAACGCCGGCTAAAAATGAGAAAATTAAAGATAAAACGGAAAGAACGTCAGGCGTGACTTTAAGTTTCACAAGATGCACAGCAACCGGATTGATGAACTTATCCGTCACAAAAGGCCTGAGAGAATCTGCTGCCATTGAATTATTTCCCCATATATGAATGATGACAATAAGAGAACGGATTCCTTTATAAATTTACTTCTACAACTTTATATGATAAACATAACGGGCTTCAAATTGATTTTGATTTTCATCATATTAAAACAAATTTTTAGCCGTTGCATACAAATATTTGATTTTCGCTGCATATTCCAGCTGTGTTGTGATACGGTAGGCTTGCTTTAAATCGTTGCCGATGGCGAATGTGCCGTGTCCGAGAACAACGATTCCCGAAACGGTTTTTGCGTTTCCGTCCGTTTCCTTTCCGAAAGCAAAAGCGTTTGCGGCATTGATCGCCAGCTCGTCGCTGCCGATCCCGCCGACAACGATCGGGATTTCCCCCAAAAACAGTTTTCCTTCGCTGTCGACCGGCACAATCGACGCGTTGCCGGCTTCAAACTCAAGAAGCGACATGACGACCGAATACGGGCAATGCGCATGAAGAATGGCTTTTGCATCCGTTTCCTGATAGATTTTCCGGTGAACGGCGGTTTCCGAAGACGCCATCTTTTCCGCCGTCGATTTGCTGCCGGCCGGGAAGAGCGGCACTTCAACGATTGAATTTTGATCGAGTTCATCCATCGCAGCGCCCGTTTTTGTAATAAGAATCGTGTCGCTGGAAACGGAACGAACGCTCATGTTTCCGAAATTGGATTCCACCAACCCGGACCCGACCACCCGTTTGCCGATGGCTTGAAACTCCTGCCACATCATGATTTCACCAAATGATTTTGAAAAAGAAAAGCGAAGACAATAATAAATAAGAAGAGTTCAAAAAAATATAAAGTATCCGCTCAAATTTCCATAAGATTTATTTAGAAGAATACCGTTAAGGGTTTGTTTCATAAAGCCTCGTTAGCTCAGCGGTGGAGCGAGTGATTTGTAATCACTAGGTCGCGTGTTCAAATCACGCACGGGGCTCTTGCTTTTTTCTTTTTTTGAATTTCAAGCTTTATAAAATAGGTTTCTCAAAAATCATCGAGAAACAATCTCAATCATTTTTTGAGCGTCTTCCGACAAATGAATTTCCGAAATATTTTTGCTGCTTTTTCGTTTTTGAACGACATATTCATGAGCGAAAGCCCGGCTCATAAAATTCACATCCTTAAAGTCAACCAAGATTTCATCTGCCGGGAATGATTCGAATTCATCAAACAGATCTGCTGCAGATTTTCGGATCGAGAGAACGGGAGCGATCTCAGAACCGATATTGATTATTTTGGAAATCATCTGAAAAACCTCGTTAAATCTTAAAAGGAACGATTTGCCAATTTATCTTCAACCTTTTCATTTCTTATTTGACGTTCCCATGTCTCAATATCACTTTGAACTTTACATTTATGCTTTAGAAATTGGGATCCATGTAAATAAGGAAGTAAAGATCTTAAAAAATCAACTTTTGCTTCTATATATGGAACCATGCTACCAAAACCACCATAGTCAAGTTTGACCAAAGGAAGTATTTCGAAGAAATCATAACTTTGATTTACTTCTAAAAAATGCAGAATAAATTTTCTTCTTCTTTCATATTCAAAAGAAGAAATTAGTTGAAATAAATAATACATTTTTTGTTTATCATTGCAATTACCGTCAACATATCTTGTAATCCAATCATCTTGAATTAGAATTATGTCCTTTTTGGATTTATTTCGGGGACATAAAAATAATTTTTCAAGATGGCCTGAAATTTTGAATTTAGATGATTCATTGTCAATAATAAATTGGACAGTTTCAGTAATAATCTTAAAATAATTTTTAGTATTCCAAAATTGACATAATTTAGTGTCATTAAAAATATTGTCCTTAATTATATGATTCAAATAGCTCTGTAATATGGGTGGGTAGGCATCATAAAACTTAATGAAAAAAGCCCCATTAAGATCTACATCCGAATTCTTGCTCACAAATTTCATATAAATCAATTCAAGAAGATCGTATCGATTCTCAAATTTATTCAATGTTTTATTAGAATTATCAGAATAAAACATAGATTCAAAATAAATACTCTGAATAAGCGAATTCTGATTTCTTATAATTGTTTCGCAACATTTCACAAAAATATTTGGTTCTATTGATTCATATTTTTCTAAAAACCAAATATTCCTAAAGTATGAACTATTTGCATTTTCATCAAAAGATAGAAAATCACATAAACACCGGACATGCTATTTTGTTATTTGCTCTTCTGGCAAACAATAAAAATAACTGTAAATCCACATGAATTTTTGATTGTATTCATATTGATTTAATAAATTATATATTTCAAGGTTAGGCAATAAGTCAAAAAGTTTTTCAACCAGTTCTACTGGAGGAATATCTAATGGTGTATCAGATTCTAAATAAACTTTTATTGATTCGATATATAAACATGGATTGCCAAATAGGTAGATAAATACGAAACGTAAACCTTCCCGAATATTTTGTATGGGTTTTATTTCTTTACAACTTTTAAAGATATTCAAAACACTTTCTAAATCTAATTGATTTAAATAATTTTTAATTCCTTCTTGTCTTAACCTTCGATTTTCAGCAAAATCAATGTCCAAATCCGGATTTAAAAATATATCACCTTTCAAAACCTGATACATATAAAAGTCCCTGTTTTGAATGAAAGGTGAGAGAATATTTAAGAATTCAATATTCCACGAATTTAAAATTTTAGACATTCGTTCCATAGTGATGCAATCTTTTAAAGATGATGGAGTAAAAACAGTTTCAAGTATTTGTTTCATGAAAATCCAATCATATTGAACAATTTGAAGAATCTCATCTTTTTGTTGAATATCTTTTTCAAAACTTTTTGTGTTTAGAGGATATGTCTCCAACATTTTTCGAATTTCTTCTTTAAATGTATCATTTTTTGAAATAATCAATATGTTTTTCCATAATAATTTACGATAATTTTTAACATCATCTGAAAATTCTAGAGGTTTTGTGTAATAAGTTACTGTTTTTTTATCGGATTCCCTAGAAGAAAATTCATGATTAAAGAAATCACCAGAAATTTTTATAAAAAGATTACAAATTGGATCTTTATTCCAATTATCTGAATTCTCCTGCATTCTATTTATTAAACAAATTTGACTAGAATAACCATCAAATTCAGAATATAGTTCAATTCCATAATATTGTAAAATTGTCTGATAAAACTGGCCACCCAAATCCATTCTTTTTAAATAATACTTGAAAAATAAATCCAAGGATTCATCTCTTCCATCTTTTATTCCATGGAAACTACCCAAAATTGTAATGATATCATTAACATTTTTATCAAATTCTTTACTATCGAAATCAATATTTTTTACATATACACTTTTTTCTGAATCTATTATTTCATTTAAGAAAATTAAGGTTTTAATTGGATTGTATGCGTAAAATATTTTGATAAAATTAAATAATTTAGTACTGTTTTGAGATTCCAGACGACTCCATACTTTATTCACTGAAATAGAAATTTTTTCATCAACCTTTTTTGATGAAAAAACTTCTAAAAGCATACTAATTCTATCGATTATGAGGCGTTCATTATGGAAATAATTTTCAATAATAAAAGAAAGTGATATTAAGTTTTTATCTAAAAACACATATTTTATCAAATAGTTTGATAAACATTGATCTGATATTTTTACAATTCTTTGATCATACATCTCATACAAATCAATAATTTCAAGATTTAGAAGAAATAATGTATTTTTTTCGAAGTTTTCATGTGACAGTTGAACTAGTTCAAAAATTGAATAACTTTCTAATTTATTCAAATCAATCGAATCAAAAAAAGCTATAATTCCAGCAGTTAAACATAACTCGTCATCCAATGTATTTTCTAATATTTTTCCATAATAGACTTCATATAATTGAGTTAAATCCATTATTGAATCTAAATTATTGGATTTGAGAGCGGTTTTTCCTGCTAAAACCGCTATCCTTGCATTACCATTTGAAATTTTTATAATTCTGTTAAGATAAAGTGGATTTGAAATGCCTAAACTTCCTACCAGATCACTAATTTCATTATCTGAAAAAACATCAACATTGATTACGACTGGAAACGTAAATTCATGAACTTTTTGTTCAACTTTTGATAGTAAATAATCACGAGTCGTTAAAATGATTTTTACATTATATCCAATATTTTTCTTTGTTGTGTATTGAATAATGTGTTCAAGATTTTCAATTTGATTCGCATCATCAACTAACAAAACATACTGATCGGGAGTACATAAGAAAGTCTTTAAATCATTATATATGGGAAGAAAATTATTTTGAATACAATATATTTTTCCACCGTTTTTTTCAACATATTTTTTACAACATTCCAATGCCAACCGTGTTTTGCCAACACCAGCTTTCCCACTCAAAATAATTACATCATTTTTTTCAAATGTATTGACTACATTTTCAATTTCTTTTTTTCGAAAAAGAAAAGTTGTATCAAGTGGAGCAGCTAATGAATTACTGTTGTAATTTAGAAGAAAATCTTGAACAGAACAAATTTGATCCGTTCCTATTGAAACACCTAAGAACTCAACAGCAATTCGGAGATATTTTTGATATAAATCCGTTGCAATATGGTCAATTCCCATGATATTTAATAAGACTCCACGATCTTGACAAAAATCTTTTAAAGTCTTATCGTCTCCTGGCTTTATATTTGAAGAAGTATGACAACAAATAATTTCTGAAATGTCTGTGTTTTTTAATCCAGTTTTTTCCTCGTCAAAGCAACTTTCAATATCATCTTTGATCTTTTCATACAACGCAGATTGTTGAGTAGTATATGTCACAAAAATATATTTTCCACCGGTTTCAGAAATAAAATACGTATCAGGTGTTCCTTTCGTTGTTTTATGAGTACCGGGTTTCATTCCCAAAGCATGAATATTTAGGTAGCCCTGCATTGACAAATACGCGTCACATAATTCTTGGAAGCTTCCACCATCAAGTTGGCTAATTTTCTGCTTAATTTCTGTTAATTTTGGCATATTATACAAATATTAATACTGTCTATAAATAGCTTAAGATATCAAACAATGAAGACAAAAAATAAAAAATGGAAGAATGAAAGAGAAAGGAAAATAAAAAAAAAGTAAATTTAAAAATCAATTACGTCGTCAGTTTCTCATTCAAACTGTCGCTGTATCTGATTAAATACAAGAAACAAGCGATCAGCAGAACGAATCCTGCGCCGACGGCAATTTTGTAATAAAGCATGTTGCTGACCGGATTAATAAATCCGATGACGCCGATCACGAATAAAATCGCGCCGAGAACGCCGACGATGGCGGCGGCCGTACCTTTGTTAACCATATTATTTCACCCCGATTCAAATATAACAACTAATTATTAGATTGGTTGTATTCTAATAGTTTTAAGATATATTTGAATATATTGTTTTAAAACTCATTGTGTTCCGTCATAAAAAACATAACCGACGTTTTCCTTTTCAACCAAAATCGCACTCTGATTAAGTTCTTCTAAAACTTCGTCCATGACGGTCAGCATTTGGTCTTCATCGGTCCGGTAAAAAACATAGACGAGCGTATTTTCATCAATTGGGACGCCTTCAAAGTTCGTCCAATGCCCACCGGCCAAAAACACCGTGTAGCCCGGCACATATTGGTCGCAAATCGGATTCACCATCTGCATGGCTTCTTCCGGAGAATAAAGCGCATTGCCGTCTTTATCGGTTGTTCCGATGTAAAGCGTGTATTTCCCAACGTCTTGATAATCAAGCGTGGAAACGTCGTGACCGGATGAATAGAGATAACCCGCAATGCCGGCTGTTGCCAAAAGATTGACCGCAAGCAAAATCAAAACGATCAGAATCGTTGTGTTAAATGTTTTTTTCCCATCCATCGGTATCCCTTTTTACGAATTCTATTTATTCCCCATATTGTTTTCTGTTTTTGGTGGCAGCCGCGTGCGCGCGTTATCGCAATCACTTTCTGCAAATCGCAAAAAAACAACCGTTCATTTATGTTTTTATTCCAACAATTTTTTCTTGATTTCCCCAAGCTTCAGCAACGCCTCAACCGGCGTCATGTGGTCGACGTCCAATGCCGAAAGTTCGCATTTAACTTCTTCGGTTTTCGGATCCGGAACGTACTTTTCAACGATTTTTTCAACCACGCGTTCGCTGTCCGCCGACGGATCCACGAGCAACAGCTGCGTGTAACGCGCACTGCGCTTTTTCTTGCCGTCGCCGCCGCCTTCGCTTTCCGCTTCAATCATGCTTTCGTTTTCGAGATCCCGGAGAATCTCAGATGACCGCTCGATCACTTTATCAGGAACGCCGGCCAGCTTTGCCACGTGAATACCGTAACTTTTGTCGGTAGCGCCCGGAATAATTTTTCGCAGGAAAACAAGATCTTTTCCGGTTTCAAGAACGGCGATGTGGAAATTCTTCAGCCGCTTGAGTTTGTTTTCCAAAGCCGTCAATTGGTGGTAGTGCGTCGCAAAAAGCGTGCGGATTCCCTTTTTGTCTTTGTTGTGAATGAATTCCACAACGGCTTTGGCAATGCTGTATCCGTCGTAAGTGCTGGTTCCGCGGCCGATTTCATCGAGAAGGATCAGGCTGCGTTCGTCGGAATTGTTGAGAATGTTGGACAGCTCCACCATTTCCACCATGAAGGTACTTTGCCCGGCGGCCAAATCGTCATAAGCGCCGATTCTTGTAAAAATGCGGTCGACAATTCCGATTTTCGCGTAAGAGGCGGGGACGAACGAGCCGACCTGCGCCATAATCACAATCATCGCCACTTGGCGCATGTACGTGGATTTTCCGGCCATGTTGGGTCCGGTGATCAGCAAAAACTGGTTTTCGGTACAGTCCATTTCCGTGTCGTTCGGCACAAACGTTTCTTTGGACATTTTAACGGTTTTGGCGTCGTTGGCCGCGATTTCAACAATCGGATGCCGGCCGTCGCGGATCAGAATTTCAAAGCCGTCGTCGACTTCCGGACAAACATAATTGTTGTCAAGCGCCACTTCGGCAAAACTGCACAACACATCAGTTTGCGCCACCAGCTGCGCAATTTGCTGAATATCCCGGGCGTGTTCCGCCACACGATTTGTAATCTCCCGGAAGATTTCATATTCGATGGCAATCGACCGGTCGTCTGCCGACAGGATCAAATTTTCCCGCTCTTTGAGTTCCGGCGTAAAATAACGTTCGCCGTTCGCCATCGTCTGTTTTCGGATGTAGTTTTCCGGAACGGCGTCCTTGTTGGAATTGGTGATTTCGATGAAATAGCCGAACACTTTGTTGTAGCCGACCTTGAGGCTTTTGATGCCTGTGCGTTCCCGTTCGTCCGCCTGGAATTTTGCGATCCAGTCTTTGCTGTCGCCGGCGGCGTCCCGCAGTTCGTCGAGTTCCGCATTGTAGCCGGCTTTAATCATTTTGCCTTCACGAACAGTCAGCGGCGGCTCGTCGTCAATGGCATTGGTAACCAGTTCAATCAATTCTTCATAAAAATCGTAGTCAACCAGACGGTCTCGGATTTCCGCCATCAGCGCGGATTCGTTACCGAGCAGATTAGTGTCCAGCAGATGGGCAATTTCCGGAATTTTAAGCAGGGAATTGCGCATGGAAATGAGATCGCGCGCATTGGAATTGCCGTAAATCATCCGGCTGACCAGCCGTTCCATGTCGGAAATTTCGGACAGGCATTTCCGAAGATCAAACCGGAGCAAGTTGTTTTCCTTTAAAAATTCAACCGCAAGGAGCCGGTTTTGAATGGATTGCGGCAAAAGAAGCGGACGCAACAGCCAATTCCGAAGAAGGCGGGAGCCCATCGATGTTTTGGTTTTGTCCAGGATTTTAATGAGCGCATAATTGGTTTCCTCGTCGCGGACGTTTTTGATAATTTCGAGATTGCGCAGCGCCATTGAATCCAAAATCATGGAATCCGACGTTGAATACGTCCGAATGAAGTGAATGTGTTCCAAGTCGCGCATTTGCGTTTCGTGCGCATAATGGAGTGCTTTGCCGGCGGCCAAGACGGCGTAATCGTTGCCGTGAAGACCCATACCGTCTAAAGTTGACGTTTTAAATTGGACGTTGAGTTCCTCTTCCGCCAATTTGACTTCCGCGGTGAAAGTTTTGTTCATCGCAAAGGCGTCCATTTTGATTTTGTTGTCAAAAAGGCGTCCCACTAAAGCTGAGTTTTTCAAAAGATTGGGCTGCAAAATGCATTCGGACGGCCGGAATTTGGCGACTTCGCTCATCACTTTTTCATAAGGGGCGACGTCTTCAAACTGTGCGGTGACGAATTCCCCGGTGGAAATATCCAAAAAAGAGATGCCGAACGTTTCGACAGCGATTGCTTCCATTTTTGGACTGCTTTTTTCTTTCTTTTCTTTCTTTCCCGATTTTTCGTTTTCTGTTTCCGTTCCGCTTTCCGTTCCATCGCTGCTTTTATCTTTGAAAGAACCGGACAGCGCCATCAAATAATTGTTGGCCGCATCCGTAATAATCGACGTATCAATCGCGGTTCCGGGCGTCACGACGCGAACAATTCCCCTTTTAACGACGCCTTTCGCTTCTTTGGGATTTTCCAGTTGCTCGCAAATCGCGACCTTGTATCCTTTTTTGATCAAGCGGGGCAGATACGTATCGATCGCATGGTAAGGAATTCCGGCAAGCGGCATTTTTTGACCGTCGGACGACTTTCCGCGGTTGGTCAGCGTGATTTCAAGTTCCTTTGAAATAATCTTGGCGTCGTCGCCAAATGATTCGTAAAAATCGCCCATGCGGAAAAAAACAAGCGCGTCCGGGCATTCTTTTTTGGCATCGTAATATTGGCGCATGGCCGGCGTTGCTTGATCCATTGTATCGGCCTTTATTTTGAAATTCAATAATCAATAAAATCAATAAATATTAATATTTTAAAAATAATAATTCTGTGAATATTAAATAATTTAAATTTGCAAATTCATCACGTGGTTTGCAATAATTTACCTAATCTTATATTTAATTTCTGAAATGAATCCAATAAATCCAAAAAGGTGAAATTATGAAATACATTTGCCCGCAATGCGGAAACACGGAACTTTATTTGGAAAGCGGCGGTATCATGGGAAATATTTACCACTGCAAAAAATGCAGCTACGTCGGAACCTTCGTGATTGAAGGAGAAGAAGACATGATCAAGGAAATTGAAGAAGGACACAAAGCCGAAACCAGGAAACCGTAAGGTTTCCGGCTTAATTTTTATTTTAATTATAATTTTTTATTTTAATTTATTTTATTTCTTCATTTTCTCTTTTTCTTTTTCGCTCTGGAAATGCTTGCCGCTTCCTTCTTCGCTTCTTCGATCTCTTTTTCGGACTCGCCGTCGTCCATGGCTGCCGCGTCGAAAAAGCTTTTTTCGGCTTTGCTGTTGTATTCAACCGGCGCCTCTTCTTGAACGCTGCCGGCCGCCTCATCGGCATCCGAACCAGCAGCATTTAAATAATCGTCAACAACCGGATCCGCGTTTTCGGATTCGGGTTGTGTTTCATCGACAACCGTTTCCGTTTCAATCTCAACAAGCTCAATTTCAGACGCCGGCTCCGATGTGATTTCATTTTTCATTTCTTCGCCGGAAAAAACGTCCACGATCACAAGATCGTCTTTCTTTTTCTTTTCAAAAGCAGCCCGGCGGTTTTGGTTGCGGGTTTTGCGTTTGGATGGTTTGGCGTCGGCCGCAGCAGCTTCTGTTTCCACATTGGGGACAGCTGCTGTTTCAGATTCAGTGTTCTGATCTGTGGTTAATGGTTCAGTTTCCACGCTGATTTCAGTTTCCGTGCCGGTTTCAACTTCCACATCAGTTTCAACTTCCGCATCTGTTTCAGTTTCAACATCTATCTCCACGTCTGCTTCCGCATCCAATTCGGATTCCGGCGGTTTTTCCCGAACATTTGTTTTCATCCAATCAACAGACTCTGATTTGGATAAAATGTTGGTTCCTTCCGCATTCGGATTTTTCGGATCGAAATCGCCGAGCACAAAACGGACGTTGCCGGATGAGATTTTACCGTCGACAAAAGAAGTTTCATGAATGAGAACGGACTTGGCATTGATGTTTCCGGAAACGGTGACGTTCTTGTCCAAAATCAATTTGTTCGCGCTGATGTTGCCGGTTACTTTCGTTCCTTCCGACAAAATGATGTCGCCGCGTGCGCGAATATCGCCTGTCATTGTGAGATTTTTGCCGGCCTCAAAGTTTTTACAAATAATCTTGCCGGACAAAAAACAGTCGTTTCCGACAACGGCATCCTCCGGAACGTTGATGCTTTCCGATGAAATCTTGGAGCCAATCGGAATAATGAGAAGGCGGTCGAGGCCGATCACTTTGGAGAGGTCCATTTCCGCGAGTTTTTCCAAATCGATTTCCTCGTCATCTTCAAAAAGATCGGTGAGGGCCTTGTCGATTTCCTCACTGGTTTTGCCGAGACCGATGAGTTCGCGGATGTAAATAAAGATAAAAATCATAATCGGCAACGGATTTCTGACGACGACCCAGCCTTTGGACAAAAAACCGCCGTTTAATTTCACTTCTTTACCGATATCGAGGTCGCCGGCCACAATGATTTTGCCGTTGATGGTCGTGAATTCGCCCAAATAAACGTCGCCACCGGCGTTGACGTCCTTGTCAAATTTACACCAAACGTCCGCCCGGATGTCCGATTCCGAATCCACCTGACCCGAAATTTGAACGCCTTCACCGGCCATGAGCGTATCCATGCAAAGGTTGCAGCCAATGACGGCATGATTTCCGATGACCATGCTCGCCGGCGTTTTGAGGGTTTCGTTCTCAAATGTTGTGTTGTCGGGAACGATAAAAGTCATGAAAATGTTTTCGGGCAGTGGCGTCAGCTCCTGTAAAATGGATTGAAATGGATGAATTGAAATGAATAAATTGAATGCAGCGGCTTGAAATTGAAATAAGTGAATTGAGAATATGGAATAAAATAATTCTTGATTGACAATAAGGATGAGCATTTAGGGATTTAAAATTATTGTAAACTTTTGGAAAAAATTCTATGTTTTTTATTTTAACTTGCCGGTAACTTGCTGGAAGTTGAATTTTTAACTTGTTAGCAACTTGCTGAAACTGAACTTTTAACTTGCTGGCAACTTGCTGAAACTGAACTTTTAACTTGCTGGCAACTTGCTGAAGCTGAACTTTTAACTTGCTGGCAACTTGCTGAAACTGAACTTTTAACTTGCTGGTAACTTGCTGATAACTGAATTTTTACACAAAGTCAATTGTGTAAAAAATTTTATTAGTCCCCCCAATGAACCAAATTTATAAATATTTCATTTTGTTTCTTCCTGTCATGCAGGAAAAGGGAATTTCAGAGGAAGAAATCTTTTCGGATTTGGAAAAGTTCTCCGCCATGGACACGAATTTCAAGAAGGTGATGAGTTCCATGTGCACGATTCCCCATCCGATTGCGGTCAAAGCGCATCAACTGTTTATTCACGCCAACATGGGCGACCCCGGTCTTTTCGTCGGCACGTGCGAGATGGAAAAGCAAGTCGTCGAAATGGCCGCCACGCTTTTGAAACATCCAAATCCGGCAGAAGCGGCCGGACACTTGACATCCGGCGGAACGGAATCCAATATTGAAGCCGTTTACCACATGAAAGCCCGGTTTTTCGGCGACAAAGACGAAGATACATGTACATATGCGGGTGCTGACGTCACCACCAACACCAATACCGGCACCAACGTCAATGCAAGCGCCAATGCCAACGCCAACCCAAACGTCAAACTGAATTTGGTTGTTCCGGCGACGGCACACTTTTCTTTTGAAAAAATCGCCAACATGTTTAACCTCCAGCTCCGAAAAGCGGATCTGGATTCCAGCTACCGCGCTCTTCCGAGATCGGTCGAATCTAAAATTGATGAAAATACGATCGGCATCATCGGCATCGCCGGCAACACGGAATTCGGTGAAATGGATCCGATCGGCGCGCTGTCGGAAATTGCTCAAAAACATAATCTGCCGCTTCACATCGACGCCGCTTTCGGCGGCTTCGTTTATCCGTTTTTAAAAGATCAAAACGAACTCAACCAATTCGGATTCAATCTGCCGGGCGTGACGTCCGTTTCCATGGACCCGCACAAAATGGGATTCTCCGTGATTCCGGCCGGCATCATTCTGTTTAAAGACAATTCGGTTCTCGACGACTCGCTGGACAAAGTCAAGGTGAAAACGCCGTATTTGACCAGCAAATATCAATCGACGCTCACCGGAACACGTCCCGGATCGGCTGTGGCCGCCACTTACGCCGTCATGAAACATTTGGGACGGGAAGGCTACGAAAACAATGTGGCGCATTGCCTGGATTTGACGGAACACCTGTTCAAAAAATTGATCGGCATCAAACTCAAACCGAAATACCCCGCCATTAACATTTTAACGGTGGAAGTCGGCGGCGTTCAGCAAACCACACACATTCGACGCCTTTTGCGCGAAGATTACGGCTGGTACGTGTCGGAAACAAAAAATAAAGTGGCGCTCCGAATGGTTCTCATGCCTCACATGACAAAAGAGGAAATTGATCAATTTGTTCTGGATTTGAAATATATTTTAGAGAACGCCGATTTGGAATGCACTTGCTGCTGACGGCGCGGCGCCGCGCGCGTTATGGCAGCGGATTTTGATGATTCGGAAAAAATCCGCCTTCTTTTTTTATCTTTTTTATTTTTACTTTTCTATCTTTTCTTTTTTATTCTATTCGTGCTTATTTTTCATTGACGATATTTAAATAAGTAAAAGTGTTTTTATTAGTCATGACTCTCCAAACTTCTAAAATTCGTTTTTATCCTTCATCCAATACTTATGTGATCCCAAAAGGATCTTTTTTTGACGACAGCGTCGTCATCCACGGAAACATGATTGCCGGACCCGGCGTCCACTTTTGGAAAAACGTCGCCGTGGAAGGAAACGCTCAGCTTGGAAAAGGCTGCACCGTGACCGGTACCCTGAAGGCCAAAACCGCCATCATCGGCGCGAAATCCAACGTGGACAAAATTAAAACCGAATGGAACGTCTCTGTTTTTCAAAACACAACCGTCAATTCAATCGATTGCGGCGGCCATTTGGTGATTATGGACGGCAGCGTCGTCGGTTACGCCAATGCCGAAAAGACGCTTGAGATTCTCGGCAAAGCGGATATTAAAAAATTAGGACCCGTCACGAAAGTCACGGTCCGGACCGATGAAGTCCGCCTCTTTGAAGATCACGACGAAGAAGATGAAGAGGAGATGGCCATCGAAAACGAACTCGCCGGCGGCCGGCCTTTGCCTGAGATTCCGGAAACCGAACCGGAAACAAAAATGGAAATTGATGTTGACGTGATTGAAATCGAATCGACTGAAATTATCGTGACGGAAATCGACATTGAAATGGTAGAGGAAACCGACGCGGAATTGTCGCCGGAAACATCACAACCAAACGTTGATACGGATTCTGTTGCGGCATCTGCTGCGCCCGAAGGCGAAGAAGACGACGCTGAGATCATCAGCGGCAACACGGCGGAAACGGTGACGAAAACCGTTATTGAAACGGGATTCGGTCCGGTGACGATTGAAGAATACAGTTACGACACGAATGCTGAATTTGATTTTGGATTGGACGACGAAAACGGATCCGATGATTTCGAACTTGGATGCGGCGATAAAACCGGGCAATATGAAACCGGAGCGGCAAAACCCAAGTTTTTGAAACATACGTCTTCGCCGAAAAAGGCGGTGGAACCGGAAGACGACGACGCTGAAATTTACGAAGACGAGAAAAAAGAAAGCTCTTACGTGAATTTCAACCGGAAAAGGAGAGCCGGCGGCGCCGAACTGATTTACGATATTGAGCGGGACGGAGATTTCGATCCGACCATTCCGGCGGACGCGGCTAAAATGTATGAGAGAAAGCCGAACAGCGAAAATAACATTAACAACAAAACCGGCAGCATGCCAAACGAAGATCCGTTCAAAAGAAACGGTTTGAAATACAACCCGGAAAAATATGAAGCGGAACCGGCGCAAAAAATGTATAAGCCGTATGATTCCGAACCGGAACCGTACGATTCATCGTCTCAAAGAACAGCCGGAAAACAGATTCGAGAAGTTCAAATTTCGGAATTTATCATCAAACAGACCGTCGTCGAAGAGCGGCGGGAAAAAGTGTCTATCGACACTGAAAATTATGACCGGGACGATGCCAAAATGTGGTATGAAGACAAACAAAGAAGCGTCTCCAAAATACCCAAAAAAGAGTATCCGCCATACATTTAACTATATTTTTCTCAATGATTTATTGAATCAAAGGAAAATCAAAAATGGATTCATTTAAAATTGAAAGCGCCTACCGCGACAAAAAACCGCGGAACGAGATTTTGGCTTTTTATCGAAACGGCAGCCCGGATGATTTGGATCAAAACGGCGACAATTTACTCCATGTGGCCGCCGACCATGCCGATGTTGAGGCCGTGGACATTCTTTTGGCCGAAGGGTACGACCCGTCCGTCAAAAATGCGAAGGAAGAAAACGCGCTCACCTTGATGGCGAAAAAACGGCCGTCTTACTTTTACCAGCCTGCGCCCGGCGACGTCTACAAAACCGCGGTCCGGCTTCTCGACGCCAATCCGAACCTGGCGCGCGGCAGCAAATGTTACCTTGTTGCGTCTAAAGACGGAAACGGCGAATTTGTGAAAGCGCTTTACGGCAAGGGTGTGAAAATCACCGGCACCGACGACAGCGGAAACAATGGTCTTCACCTTGTTTTCTTCTCCCTCCAAAATCCGATGGGCGACGTCAGAAACACGCAAAAGCGTTTGGACGACGCGAAAGCCTCCGGCAGCCACCCGTCCACGATTGAAACGGCCGAACGGAATCTGGCGGATTATCAAAAAAAGCTGGATGTTGCGCTTGACAACACGTTCATGGCCGCCAAAGCCTTTTACGACGCCGGTGTGGATCCGGAAGATCAGAATAATATGATGGAAAGCGCGCACGTGCTGGCCAAACGCGCCGGCGTCAATAAAATCGGCGCGCTTCTCAAAGGCGAAATCACAGGCGACGAAGACGCCGACGCCAACGATCCGGAAACCGAATTGAAAACAGTTGCCGGCGGACGGACACTTCATCAAGCGATCGGCGACTCGGCCGGTTTGCGCGCAATTGCAAAACTGGGCGCCGACGTGAATGAAATCGCCGATATTTACGGATACGGCGAAGGAACGCCGCTCTCTGCCGCCTGCTTTGCATATAATACGGAATCCGTTGACGTGCTGCTGGAATGCGGCGCCGACCCGAACGTCAAAACCGGCACCGGAAATACCGCATTGTCGTGGCTCTTTGTCCGAGAAGTGCCGATGGGCGTACGGATTCAAAAAACAGACGTTGAAAAGATGATTAAAAATATGGTTGCCGCCGGACTGAACATCAACGATACGGTTGACGAGCACTACCACACGATTTTGAATTTGACCTGCGCCGCAACGGTTGGAAACGCTGATTTCGGAGACGGAACTTTCCGCCGCTTGGTGATTGAAGCCGCGATCAAAAACGGCGCCGACGTGAACACCAAGAACAAATACGGGCAAACGCCGCTCATGTTCGCCTGCATCGGCGACCGGATGTTCCCGGAAGCGGAAAAGGTTCAGCTTTTGCTGCTCGAAAAGGGCACGGCGCTTGACGAAAAAGATAATGCCGGAAACACGGCGCTGCACTATGCCGCGTCGAATGCGGATTTGAACCGGGCGAAAAACATGGCGGAAATGTTGTTTGAATTCGGGGACCCGCTCGCGGATATGGTCAACAACGCCGGTCAAACAGCGCTTCAAATGGCCACTGAGCGGAACAACGAAATGTTGGTGAAGTTTTTGCTCAAAAACATGTAAAGATCACAACCGGCAACGATAACTGCAATTTATGGAAGAGGATTAGACATATGGATGAAAAATTCGGGACGCAGCTGGACCAATGGCACGACGAGGACGATCACGTTCGGATTATTGACGCCATTCGGGAACTTCCGACAACGGAATGGGACTACGATTTGGTCGGAAAGCTGGCCCGCGCGTACAACAATGTCGACGACTACGAAGCCGCAATCGACCTTTTGGAAAGCGTCCGCGACAAAGGACAGGGCGACTTTTTGTGGCATTACCGCCTTGGCTACGCTTATTATTACATGAGCAAATACGCCGACGCTTTCCGGGAATTTGAGACGGCCGATCAAATCAATCCGGGCGACGAAGATACGGAAGTTTTCATTTATTTGTGCCTGGCCGGCATCGAGGAGCGCGTTTTTCTCAACAGTCCAGCCAATATGGTTTTTGTGGGCCGGAAAACAAACCGAACAGAGAAGACATGGAAATTCCAGGACACCGGCAATTTGGACATGATTCTCCTTTACGATTGCAAAATGACAAAAGCCACCGCTGCCGGCGATGACTTGATTTTTGAATTCGAGGACGGCTTTTTCGTGGACGAAGACCATTTGGAAAACCCATACGACCTCACGCTCAAAACCGGAAAAGCGCAGTTGATTCTGAAAAGAGGAAAACTGCTTCGGGACGGCAAAGCGCCGTCTGCTGATTGGGAAGATTTCGCCCGAAAGATTTCGGGAAAAAGCTTTGAAATCATTGAAGAGAAGCGCGAATTTGAAAACGACGAAAGAACCGTTGTTTACAACGGCTGGGTTTGGTCCGAAAACGCGCCGGATTTTGAATCGGAACCGGTCTTTTCTTACGAATCCTTGGTTTATGTTTGGGACGACATTCGGGAAGATAAGCCGTGGTAAAATGAAAAATCCGGATTTTTTATTTTATTTGAATCAAAAATATGAAAACAATGACGGCGAAATCCAAAAGAGAATTGCCGTTATTGATGATTTTGAAGCTTTTTTGAATGAAAAACGGATTCCGAGTATTGAAGACGCCGCGGACCGGGAAATGGAAGAATATTGCCGGTTTTTGAATTTGGATTCGAAAGAGGCGGCTTATGATTCTTATCTTGTGTTGGGGGAATATGGAGAAGTTTGCCGGAATGAAGATTTGATGTTGCTGATGGTTTATTTTATTTCGGCTGTGGGAGATGTTGATGCGTATTTGGGCCGATTGAAAGAAGTGAATTTGGGGGTTTGGGAAAAGATTTCCTGGTCACGGTTTTTCGGGGATGAACGGTGAAGCTTTTGATTTGAAGTTATTGATAATTGGCTCATCATCTTCTGTTTCATCTACCAAAATTACGGGTTTGAAATCCCTCTTGGGTTGATTGAGTTCTTTGATTAAGACTTCAACCGTCTTCTTTGAGAGAATCCAGTATCTTTGGTGGCGATAACCCCACATGTCTTTTCCACTGATTGATTCATCACTTCTGTTAAAATCAAGAACATCTTGAACAACTTCTCTATTATAGCAAATATCGCCGTCATAAACAATCCTTTCAGCAGAGTACCCTAATTTTAATGTCGTTTTTTTGGAAAAGGGCGGCATAATATGAGTTGTAATTAATTGAAAATGCTGAATCTCAGAACCTTTGTTTTTTGAATTTTGTGTGTTTGAATCAGAATATTGAACCGGAATAACTTGAAATCCTGTTAACTCATTTTCATTGAAAATTTCAAAAACTTCCGAACTGATAATGAGTTCGCCGCTTTTTGTATAAGCTAAGTCAATTCTTTTTAAGTCTTGATGTGTAACTGTTATTTCCTTATGACCTTCATAAAATGATTCAACTTCTGTTGTCGGTTTAAAAATTTTAGTATCAATAACCGAAATGATTGGTGTAAAAACATAAAAATCATAATTCATGAAATCTGACCGAAGTTCAAAAGGCATTTCTTTTTTCAAAATGAATTTTTTGAAGAAAAGAATCAACAAAGCGCAGATAACGAATGGTGACAACAAAATCGGATTTTCAATAATCACGTCAACAGTAATCGGAACAGAATAAATGTAATCATTTCGAATCGTAAAAAGGCCGGAGAGAAATATGACAAAACCGGAAGCGATTGGAAGGATAAAAAATGATCGAGTCAAAATGGAATTAAATTCTTGATTTGGAATAACCACGAAGTTCTTTTTTGAACCCAAATAAAAAACAAAAATCAAGGAAACTAATGCAAAATAAATAAAAATATTCACAAGCTTTCCTCCCTTTTTTTGATTAGTTTGCCAAATTTTGGTTTTGAAAAAAGCTTGTCAATAAGCGTGAAAAAAAACAAATAAAAGATACATGAAATGAATGTGCATAAATAATCAAACCAAGGCAGACCGGAAAATTGTGTTGTTTGGGAAAGAACAAATGTAATGCCAGCTAAAATTACGAAAAGATAGATAAAAGAGCCTGTGAATGAGAAAAGAAGATTCAACCAATATGAAAAAAATATACGCTCTTGAGAAACGATGTAAAAAGAGTTGAAACTCAACGCACCGTAAAGCGCTAAAATAACAAAAGCTGAAGTTGTAACCCACGGATTAAATTTTGAAAAATCCGGAGACGAGGATAAATAGCTGAAACACAAAAAAAAGAGTTGTATACCAACAACTATTGCAACGCCGACCGAAAATTCTGTTGGATGAAAATTGCGAATTGGTTTCATTTCAAACCCTCATAAATATTTAAGATATAGTTGTGATAAAATCACAACTATATGATTTTATCTACCAAGTTTTCGATTTTTATTAAATTTTTCTTTGTTTTCTTTATATTTTTGATTGTTTGGCTCCCACTTTTCTTTAGATGAATTTGAAAAATTATCTAATTTATTATGTGCAGGATCACCATAATTTTGATTAAAATATTCCTTTCCTGAATTCAAACTTTGAGAGACATTTATTGTACCCATTGATTCTTCAGAAATCAAACTCTCTGCAATTCCAATAGGGCTGACAAATCCATTTACAGCATCGGTAGCCAAATAATCAATATGAAGTGCTGAAGTTCCTATTTCCGATAAACTTTGACCTTCCATTACACCATCTATAGTTCGTGAACCTATACCTCCAACAACTGAAAGGCTGGCACCAGCAGCGCATGCTGATAGTAAAACAGCACCTGCCGGAGCCTCTGCGGTTGCTGCGGCAATACCGACTGCAACTGTACCGGATGTCACAAGTCCAAATGTACCACCTTCAAGGGCCCCCCTTACACCTGCTTTAAAAACCTCCTTTCCATCGTATGTTCCTGTTTCTGCTACCTGTTGTTTATAGCTTTCATATGCATACGCTCCAGCTCCTACTATTGTACATGCTAACGTAAAAACAGCAACCCCCGCAACAAGTCCAGCATATAAGTAGTTGTGTCCATCGGGATCCTCATATTTCAGTGGATTATTCAAACAATATGAATACCGATTCAAAGCCTGTGGGTTATACACATCCGGAATTATCGAATCCGCCTGTGTAAACACAAACGTTTCCGGATTATAATATCGAGCGCCATAATAATAAAGCCCAATTTCGGAATCAAACTCTTTACCGGTGAAAGAATACTTTTCGGTTCCACCTTCACGGTGGCTTCCAAACGGATAGTAAAGCGTTCTTTCAACAAGTTCGCCGTTTTCGTCAATCATAACGCTGGTCGATCCCAAATGGTCGTCCAAATACCAGAAACGGCCTTCGGACGATTCTTTGGCGACACGTCTTCCGTCTGCGAAATAGTAAACGACTTCTTCGTTGTCCTCGATTTCATAATCGTCGGTGACGTAGTATGAAACAATTCCTTCCTCAATCTTTTTCACGCGATTTCCGGATTCGTCATAGAAGAATTCAGCAATGACTCTGTCTTCCGACTTCTTAACGACTTCTTTGAGATGATTGGCGTCGTTGTAGACGTAAACGAAAGTTTCATCTTCAACCAAATTGCCGTTTGAATCGTAAAGAAGGTTTGAATCGCCGACTTTCGTCGGGGCGTGAATGCCGGCACCGTTGCCGTATTCGAACAACGTAATGTCTGTTCCGTTCTTGTGGCCCAAGATGCTGCCGAGCGGATTGTAAACAAATTGCTGCGAATAAGTTTCACTGCCGGCCGTGGTGAGTCTATCCAAATCGTCATAACCGAATTGCTGCGTTTCACCGACGACGTTGTCCGCAATTTCAATGATGTTGCCTTTTTCATCAAAGGAATAATCCAAATCTTGAAGATCCGGCGTGTTGATGTTTTGAAGGCGTTTTGTCCAGCCATCATAGGTGAGATCGGTCGTCACGCCATTTGAAAACTCTTTTTTGGTGATCAAATTCATCGAGTTGTATTCGATATTGTCAACGACTCCCGGAATTGAAGACAAGAGGGCTTGATTGTTATATCTGTATTTGACAACTTCATCGTTGGGAAGAGTTTTCTTCGTGATACGATCCATGGAATCATAAACGTATTTTGTCGTATAATCCGCATTGTATTCAAAGGGATCTTGCCATGAATCCGGAATTTCAGGTTCATCGGGGTCCTCAGGGTCAGGATCTTCAGGATCAGGGTCTTCGGGATCTGGAATTTCCGGATCAGGATCTTCTGGATCGGGGTCCACCGGAATATTGATCAATTCATAAAGTACATTGTATTCGCTGCTGACATAATCAACACCTGTTTGGTAACCGATTATATTGGCTCTCATGACTGAAACAGATTCGTTTGTTGCGTATGAATAACTGTACGTTCCGTTCAATGCACCTGTTTTTTCATACTTTTTGATGAGAATATTTCTGACGGGACCATCATCTTTGAAGGAAATATCGAAAGTGACCCCCTCAGCTGTCGGTTTTCCGTTAACTCTTTGAATGACACCGATCTGAGTGCCGTTTTCATCCTTGATGTAAAGCGTGCCGCCGGAACCGGAGTCGACGAATCTCAAAATTTCCTTTCCATTGAGATAGAAGTAAGAACTGTCACCGGCCCCCATTGATGACCGATACGTTTTCAAATCCAACTCTTTCAAAACGGCGTCATCCCGCACAAGCGGAACCGTAATGTCGTT
Organism: Methanolapillus africanus; assembly: GCF_032714475.1. Taxonomy (NCBI): domain Archaea; kingdom Methanobacteriati; phylum Methanobacteriota; class Methanomicrobia; order Methanosarcinales; family Methanosarcinaceae; genus Methanolapillus; species Methanolapillus africanus. The sequence goes on from NZ_JAWDKD010000007.1 coordinate 45,709, forward strand.
AACATTGACAAAACTGTCGTTCACATAAAATGTTGTCGAATTTTCGGGCTCCGGATCCGTACCCGGTCCGGTAACAGAGTCATAAACGATTTTGTAACCGCTTGTGATGTAGTTGACGTTAGACTGGTAGCCGTAAAGATAAGCCCGCATATTTGACAGAGGTTCGTTTGTTGCGTAAGAATAATTGTATGTTCCGACAAACGTACCGCGGGAATACTTATCAATTTGAATTGTTCTTTCTGACGGCTCAGCTTTGAATGAAATATTAAAGGTCACATTCTCATAAGACGGATTTCCGTTAATGCTTTGGATGGTTCCGAGCGAAACGCCGTTTTCATTCAAAATTTGAAGCGTACCGCCGGCAGCCGTATCCGTAAATCTTAGAACCTCCTTTCCGTTGAGATAAATACGTCCGACATCGCCGGCACCCATCGAAACGCGCAAATTTGTTAAATTCAACTCTTGAACAACAGACTCGTCTCGACTCAATTGAATGGTAATATCTTCTTTATTTTCAAAAGAACCTGTCACCACATCAGAACCGGTTGCAGACGTCATCGAAATCTGGGAATCAATCACAATCGTATCAATCGAATTTGAATCAATTGAATCAAAAACAGTTGCCGATTCAATATTGTTTACTTCCATTGTCGAACCAAAGAGATGTGACCGGTTGGTTGAATTGTAGACGGACGGCTCAGATGTGATTACTTCATGGGTAATCAAGTCAACTGAATCAGATTGAATCGATTTTGACCCAAACGATCTCACCGATGTTGAATTGAACACTGACGGTTCAAGAATCTCCGGTTCAATGACCATTGATCTGACGGACATCGATTGAACACGTGATTGAGTTCCTTCACTGCTAATTGAAATTCCTTCTTTAACAACTCTCAGCCTTTGGTCATAAGAATAGTACTTTGTTGCGCCTTCGGAAGTCACCGACGAGAGCGTGCCGATTGTTCCGAGATCGTATTCAAAAATAACATCTGAATCCGTAGGATAATCAATTTTTGTCTTCCGGTTGAGAGCGTCATATTCGTAAGAAGTTGTAATGCTCCGATTATCTGTCTTGGAAATCAAATTGCCGTTTTTGTCATAATCGTATTTCCAAATACCGATGTCCGGATCATTAATTTCAATTTGCTGACCAAGAGAATTGTACGCAAAGGTTGTGTTTTGAACGCGGTAAGCGTACGGATAAGAAACGGATTCGGATCCGGTTTCATCTGAAAATGAAATTGTTGAAACCGCATAATTTTGCATCGGAATGATTTTAGTCAAACGATTCATTAAATCGTATTCATATCCTGTTTCATAAATTTCATTGCTGTTGAACTCAGTCACTCGAACAATATTTCCATAAACGTCCTTGTCCATCTGAATTTTGTTGGATCGCTCGTCAAAGTATGTTGTCTTTAATTGGTCATATTCCATTCTTCGGGTCGTCCCATCCGGATTGGTCGTTTGAATAATCCGGCCGAACGAATCATAAGAATTGACGGTTTCCAAAGTCAGTTCACCGTTTTTCTTCGGTGCAATAATTTTTGAAACGGCGCCGTAATTGTCGTAATATGTTTCCTGAATGATATTTTCTAATACGTCGACAGATTCGGTTTCCGTCTTGATGACACGGCCAAATCCATCCAAATATTTCCACGAATCGAAATAGCCGCTACTTTCGCTTTCTTTGACAGATACTTTGATGTATTTCGGCATGGATTCGCCAATGAAATACTCATATTGAACGCTGGGCGAATTTAACGTATCATACGGGCGAACGATTCTTGTGACCCGGCCGAGACCGTCGTAATCCATGAACGTCTCAAATCCGTTCGGATCAGTCATTTTCTGAATCTTGCCGAGAATTAAATTGAAATCAAACGTTGTTGTTTGTCCGAGCGCATTGGTCGTTGAAATCGGATAAACGGCGCTGAAATCATAATCATATTCAACTGTCTTGACGTGACCTTCACCATCTTTTTGTGAAATCAAATTCCCGTAAGAATCGTAACCAAATTCATTGACAACGTCTTGTCCCAAACTATTCCAAACAATGGCTTTTGTCACCAAACCTTTGGTTGGTTCTGTTTCCAAGTGGGCATTTCCGTCATAGTAAAACGTCCGCTCCGAAAGCTTTTCAAAATTAAGGCCTTCAACTTTTTCACGTTTCACACAATTTAAAATCCAGGAATCTGTATTGTAAACATAATCCATAATGGCTGTTTTCTCATCGCCTGCAACTGAAACATCGCCCTTGTTGAAAATACGGACAACGTTGCCGTAAGAATCATAAGAATATTCCGTTTCCGTTACAATCGGCGTTGTTTTGCCATCATACAGATATTTGGTTGACGTGTTCAACAAAACTGTATAAACGCCGGAATCATTGGCGGCATCAAAAATGTTTTCCGTTTTTGAATAAAGAACACCGCTGATTGATTTCTGGATGAGTTGGTACTCTTTCCCTTTTTTGGCTTCATCTTGATGGAAATAATGTTCTGCAACGGAACGGCCATCATTGACAGTCACTTGTTTGAATCCTCTGAATTCGGATTCTCCTTTCGGCTTGATGACCATTAAGCCACCTTTATAATCGTAATTGATTGTTGAAACGGTTCGTTGATCTCCTGTCATTCCATTATCAGTTTCGATTTTCTTAACGACTCTGATCGGAACGGAAAGACCGGGTTTTCCATTTTCTTGTGTGTTGTTGTATTTTGTGGAAACGTCATATTCAATTTTGGTTGTGGAACCGGCTGAGTGATGAATTTGAGTGAGAAGATTGGGAGAGGATGGAGACATCACCACGGTTGATTTTCTGATAAAAGTCTGAGCACTTTGGACATAGCTGCTTTGAATAAAGTCTGAAAGACCATCCCCATTAATGTCTGCGATTTCAACACCACTTCTCCAATTAGTGTAACCGGGAGGATTTATATTCGGGTCCTGAACAAAACCAGATCCTGTGTTTATAGAAATATATTTAAAATTCGTATACGAACTCGAACTTGTCGCGTATCGGTAAGAATGAATAACATCCGGGAGACCATCTCCGTTCACGTCGCCAAACCTGAAACCATAGTCTTCTCCATAGTGTATAATCCAACTTGGAATTTGCCAACTTGAGTCATATTTGAAACCGGTTCCGTTATTGATATAAACATTATTGATTCTCGTATTGGAGTTTGGACCCGAATTAATGTAAGAATGAACCAAATCCGGCAAACCGTCTCCATTAATATCAACAAAGCGAACACCTTGGTCATGTCCTCCAACCGAAAAATGGGGCAAAGATGTTGCCCAACTGTTGTCTGCTGTGAATCCATTGCCGTTATTAATCCAGGCTCTTTTTACGTTGTGCGTGTAATATGGAAGAGAAGCATAATAAGATTCAACAATATCCGGGAGACCATCGCCATTTAGGTCAACGATTCGAACACCTGTATCCTGTTCATTAGAAAGGAAAACCGTCGGAAGTGACCAATTACTGTCCAAAACAAATCCGGATCCGGTGTTGATCCATGTTTTTTTGGTCGGATTCGCATTGTTTTTAAAATGGGCGGCTTGAACAATATCCGGAAGACCATCACCGTTGATATCCACAATTTGAACACCTTGCCAATGGTTAGCACCATCATAATGGGTTGTAAAATATACCGGCGAATTCCATGTTGTATTTTTGACAAAAGCTGTACCGTTGTTGATCCAAGTGTTAATATCAATATATGTAGGTCCGCCGGGAGGATAAAGATACGTGGATTGCATAATATCCGGGAGACCATCGCCATTGATATCAACGATTTGAACGCCCATGTCTCTATTTTCATTAACAATCAAATATGTCGGAAGGACCAAATTAGAACTGACATAACTTCGAGGTCCTGTATTATACTCAAAACTCGTCTCCGGCAAACTCTCTTCGTCCATACCGACAAGCTGAATCGATTTCAGAAACAAGCGGTTGTCTGCCGTATTATATTCAATTTCATACCGATAAACAAGTTCTTCTTTGTTCCAAATAGAAATCTTTGAAAGCAATGATTTCTCCAAAACCTGCGTTCCATCCTTAAACTGATTAAATGTAACAGATTTCGCCGTTCGTTCAAAATCAATCACAACGTCGCCGTTGTTGTAAGTGATGTTTTTTAAATAAGAGGCACCGATTTCTCCGGTAACAGGATTCTCCACATAGTTATAAACAATCAAATTTCCGTTGACATCCTCAATTTGGTCCAAACTCCATCGGACAGCATAATCTCTTCCGGTCACAGAATTCATGAGTTCGGAATCCATGGTATAACCAAAACGATATGTTGTTCCGTCCTTGGTTTTAAGAATCCAATAATCACCTTTTTGATTGGAGGCGCCTATCTCTTTTTGAATGAAAAAGAAAGACTCAATTTCCGTGTGATAACGGCCTTCTGTCGCGTTATAGATCAGATCATAACTTTGTCCGTCAAAAGTCAATTTAAATTTGTCATCGGACGTGTTAAGCGGTGTGAAATTCACATCTCTTTGAATGTAATTGTCGTTGAGTTGCCAACCATCGCCGAGCCATCCATATGTGCGGCCGGCACCTTGACTGTTGTAAACGATTTCAACTTTGGGTTCAAAACCGGCAATGCCTTTCGGAACTTGAATCGGATAAGAATAAACGGCTGCACCGGAAAAAAGACTGGTCAAATAAGCATCATTTGTAAGACCAAAATCAACTTCCGGAGACGTATATGAGGAGATATTAATTTCAGGTGTTGTATTATTCGTTGCGGCTGCTGCCATAACCATATTTTCCTCTTCCTCGGCCAATGATTCTTCCAACTGCTTGGATTCAGATTCATTTTCCTCAAGATTCTGATCCGATTCACTTTGATCTGACAAGTTTTTACTTTCAGAAGACTCGGGTTTCGAATCAGATTCCTTGCCGGAAGACAAATCATTCGCTGAAGAATCGGAAGGCGTTCCGGAAGACGGCACGTTATCGCCGGAAGACCCCGCTCCGGAATCGGAACCCGAAGAACCGGAATCAGACTCCGCGGCAAAAGCGAATGTCGGCGTTAAAATCATCAAAGCAATGCAAACGATTATTATTTTTTTGACGTTCTTTTTGAAGTTCATGGTGTCAACTCATCCAATTAAACACAAATCCAAATCAGTGACACTTATCCAACAGTCTAATGATAATTTTTAGATATTTATTTAAAATGTTTTATAGTAAACTTTATTTTTGATAATAGTTTACAATAAAGTGCCGACTGATATCATTTTTAGATTGTCAAACTGTTATATATATTTTAGTTGTTGTAATAATATTTGAAAAATGAATTGATTTGAATGAAAAATATAAATAGTGAATTAAAATAATATTTTTTGGATAAATTAAAAGAAAAATTCAATTGATTTAGAATCAATTGAATTTGTTCACTTCTTCTGCTACTTTTAAATACAACAAAAACAAAATTCCAAACCAAATTCAATCAAATGAATACGGAATAATTTATGACACCTCATTCAAAAACAAATCCCGAACGGCTTCCCATGACCGCCGACAAAAAAGCGTTCCTGCTTTCCATCGGAACGGCCGATGCCGAACCCGGGCTTATCCCAACAACAAGAAAATCAACCGCCGGTCCGAGCGCGGGAAGCGGCGGTTCCGTTTTTATCAGCTCGGGTGGACACCGGGTTCGTTTGTCTTTGGACCCGGACTCGCCGATCAAAGTCAGAAAAACAAACACCGATTCCGAAACGGTCATCGTTACTTATCTGGATGAGCCGATTGTCACCGGAAAAATTGAATCGGTGCCGGCGCACTGTCCGGAACAAGCCTACATCAATCTGTCGGAAAAGTGCATCTACAACTGCAAATACTGTACGGTGCCGCTGCTGCAGGGACACACGAAATCCAAAGACGAGACGCTGCAAATCATTCGGGAAGCCTTTGACAAAGGAAACGGAAGCGTTTCCGCGATTTCCATCACGTCCGGCGTTGAAGAATCGCCGGAAGGCGAACTGAACCGCGTTCTTGAATTGATGCCTGAATTGGTCAAATTCGGCGTTCCGATTGGGATTTCTATTTACGTGACGCAGGACGGCGCCCAAAAACTGAAGGACGCCGGCGTTTCCGAAGTCAAATTTAATGTGGAAGCGGCCAGCGCGGAAATCTTTGAAAATGTTTGCCCGGGGCTTTCTTACGACGACGTTTTTGATGAACTGAAAAACTCCGTGGCCATTTTCGGAAAAGGAAACGTTTACAGCAATCTGATTGTCGGGCTCGGGGAAACGGACGACGACGTGGCAGAAACGTTGGAAAAATTGGCAAAAATCGGCGTCATTGCATGCCTGCGACCCGTGTTTGAAAACAAACTGCGAAAAGGCGACTGCTTTATGGAACGGCCGTCCAAAGACCGGCTGATGAAACTTTACGACCTGCAAAAACGCATTTGCGAAAAATACGATTTGCATCCCGAAAAATCAAAGACCATGTGTTCCAAATGCGGCGGCTGCGACTTGGTTCCGTTTGCCGATGATTGAAAAAACCGTCCTTCTCTTTTTTAAAGTTCAGACAAACGATTGCGATAACGCGCGCGGACCGGCGCCAAGAAAATAAAAAAAGAAGAAAAAGAAAAGAAAATCAAACAAAAGTTTGATTTTACTTTTGAGCGACTAAAACATCAATGTTGGTCGGCATTTTCACGATGTTACCCATCTTGAGTCCGACCACTTTTTCGATGCCTTGTTCGGCAGCGATGTCGATGATTCTTTGCGTCACCACACCGTCGAAAACAATTGTTTTCGCGCCGCCGATGCCTTTTTTAAGCGACGTTGCCAAATCACGGACCGGCAGGTTGCATAAAACGGCGTCGTTTTGGTCCAAAATCTTGGAACCGAGCGTTCCGGAAAGTTCCGTCATGTAATTTTCAAACTGCGGCGGCAAAGAGGATTTCGGTTTCTCTTCTCTCTTTTCCGGTGAAAATTCGCTGTCTTCGCGTCCGTTTCGGCTTTCCCGGTCAAATTGGCGGGGGGCGCGTGGTTCACGCGGTTCGCGGGGCTCACGGAACTCACGAGATTGTGGTTCGCGCGGCTTTCTTTCACGAGACTCATAGTCTTCCAGTCTTCTGCGTTGAGACGCTTCACCATTTTCTTGGTGTTCTTCGTCCATGTCGACGTATTTAATGGAAATCAAACCATCCAAATCGTCCGCCGGTCTTCTTTTGCCGCGAACTTCCCGTTCCGGTTCCCGGTGAGCGTCTCTTTGAACGTCTCTGGGCGCCCGGACATTTCGGACTTGTTCATCGTCTTCCTCAAAGATTTCGTCTTCGGCTTCATCCCCGTAAACGGGTTTTTTGCCGCCGACCAACATGGCGGTCTGCCGGATTTTGGCGACGCGCTTGGGTGTTTTCTTTTCCAAAAGTTTGCTGGCAACGCTTCTCTCGGGCTGCTCCCGTCCGGATTCACGAACTTCTGCACGGGGTTCTCCGCGCGGAACAACGTTTTTGCCGGGTCTCTTGGAGGGCAAAATGATGCCGTATTTCTCAACATATTGGTCGAGCGGCATTTTGCGGCGCAGCGACATGATGATTTCTTTTTGCACCAAATCTTCGACCGCTTTGCCGTCCGGCGGGCGGGCCACGAAATCGACTTTCGCCACTTGAATGAGCTCGCGGATGATCAGTTCGCCGCCGCGGTCGCCGTCGGTAAAGACGGTCACGGTTTTTCCTTTCACAAGGTCCACGACTTCCGGCGGAATGTTGGTGCCGCCGACGCTGATTGTATTTTTAATGCCGTATTTCAGAAGGTTGAGGACGTCAGCGCGGCCTTCAACGATAATAATTTCACTGGAATCATATTCCGGGCCGGCTGGGAGCTTTCCTTTGCCGTAGTGGGTAATGCCTTCCACACGGACGGATTCACGAATCAAGTCGGTGATTTCCTGCGCTTCCAAAAGGTCCTCGTCAAACATGGTTTTGTAGATTTCCTTGGCGCGCTCGATGATGTTCGTGCGTTTGGCGGCGCGGACGTCTTCGATTTTCATGACTTCGATGGTGGCCAAACACGGACCGACCCGGTCAATCGTTTCCAAAGACGCGGCCAAGACCGACGTTTTCACTTTGTCGAGACTCGACGGAATGAAAATGTTGCCGCGGGTTTTACCGCCTTTGGTGGTGACCATGACTTCGATACGGCCGATACGGCCGGTCTTTTGAAGTTCGCGTAAATCCAAATCGTTGCCGAGAAGTCCTTCCGTTTGCCCGAAAATCGCGCCGACGATATCCGGACGTTCGATGACGCCGTCAGCATTGATTTTGGTTTGAATAATGTATTTGGTTGTATCTGCATTTTGCATAATTCAATCTCCTGAGAGTCAAAAAAGCAAAAAGCGATTTAAAATAAACACGCAAAAAAGAACAAAACATCATCAAGAGATATTTACAATTGACAACGAAGAAAATAAACGTGATTTCGGAATCGGTTTCGTTTCAATCAATTTCAATAAATATCCGAACACATAAAGACCGGCAACCGTTGATTGAATTCCGTTGAGGTTTGAATCATTTTTCAGGGCTCAACCAAAATTCGAGATGATAAGTCTGATAAGGTTAATGATGCGGTTTTTCCGGTCATTTTTGACGGATGGTTTATTTTTCAGTATTTGTTCCGCAAACAGCGGCTGCAAAGACCAAATCGATTGATTTTCGAAACGCGGCTCTGATCTAAGTGGATATGATTTATAATTTGATTGTAATTTTGAAATTATAAGTGTCATTGAAACAGATATCGTCGTTGTCTTTTGTTAAGATAATTTGAATAAATTGATGAGTGTGATCATTCTTGAAATTGCGATTTAAATTTTCCTTCTTTTAAATCTGCTTTCCTTTTTTGAATGGATAAAGTTTCAGTATTTTAATCAGTTAGATTTTAATTAAATTTAGATTTTAATTAAATATTCAGTATTTTAATTAATTTTTAAATTAATTTTATGGAATTGTAGAATTTAATGAACATTTTTGAATGACGTTAAATCTATTTTTCTGTTAATATTTATTTTAAATGTTGTTTGAATGAGGTTTTTTGGGTTCTCGTCTTAGATTTTTAAAAAAGAAATCCAATCAAACCCGAATTTTGCGTGATTGAGATGAGCCAGTTTGAATTGACTCACCTGTTCATCTGATTTGATCCGAAAACGGACGATGTGAACGACATTGTTTTTTGAAAAATTGGAAAACAATATCTGATAAGTGGAAAGATATTTTGACTCTTTTTAAATTTCCGTTGTTATTTTTATTCAGATTTGGAAATTAAAAAGCAAAGATTAAATCACTTTTAAATTTAATAATTTTGTGGTGAACAATAAAAATAAACCGGTTTATTTTCGTTTCCGATATTTTTATTTTTCATTCTTTATTTTTTATGGCGGGGTTATTCGTAAATTTCAACGATATACTCCACCGGAATCTCATCCGTCAGCAAAATATCATCGTTGACGACCATAATGTTCAAACCGTCTTCAATCGCGCCTTTGGCGTCGATTTTGAAAATGGACGGGTTTTCCGTGTGAATCATGGCCACTTCAATGGCTTTCTCAAGCGTCGTGCTCAAGTGGAGATATTTTTGTTTGACGGGGTGAAGGCCTTGTTCTAAAAGGATGTCCACCTCTTCGGGACTCACGCCGTAGTAAGCGAATTCGCTTTCATAGAGCGGGTAGTTCAAAATCACGCCAATGGAGTGTCCGTAGCGCGCTCTGATTTTTCCGCCGGCAATTTCGTAGCGTCCCTTTTCATCTGATTCCACCAGCGCATAGAGGTGGTATTTTTTCGGCCACTTGTATTTTCGGGCGGCAGCTGCCGTTAAAGCATTGATGCTGACCCAGCCGTCGATATACATCGGCAGTTCGAGTTTTTCCGGAAAATGCCGAAGCGCTCCCGAAACAAAACGTCCCAAGCGGTCTTCCCGGTCGTCGTCCAAAATGAACTCCCCTTCGGCACCGCAATACGGACAAGCCTCGCCTCTAAAACAACCGTGCTCGTTGCACTTGCGAATCATAGAATCTAATAAATGATTTTTTGATATAAATAGAATAGCATTGAAACAGATTGAAAAAAATCAAGCTATTTTTCGATAAGTTTAATAAAAATGGTTTTCTTTTAAGGTTATTTCTTTGAATCTTTCAAATGAAGCCGCCCAACGTCTTGAACTCCGGCGGTCACAATCGAATTTGTTGAAACCGAATACTTTCAGCCCAAACAATAGAATCAAATAATAAGTATCGTTATGTTCTTTATTTCCACTTTATTTTAAGCAGAATTATTTTTAAAGGTTTAATATTTTTTAAGGACCAGGTGTCGGAAAATGACGGAAATGAAAGGAATTTATGAAAAAGTCAGTCACTTAATCAGCTACGACGACTTTATGGAAAAGGTCAATGAAAGAAAAGAAGCGCTCGGCGGTCTTTGCGACGATGAAATGTGCGCCCGTTTGGTGTTAAGCGATTTGGGCGTGTCCAACACCGGCAACGAACCGGTGACGATCGACTGCATTAATGAAAACAGCGGCAACGTATCCTTCTTTGCAAAAGTTTTAGCTGCTTACGACCCGCGCGAATTCAAAAGAAACGACGGTACCGTCGGCCGGGTCGCCAACGTGATGGTCGGCGACAGCACCGGAAAAATTCGTGTTTCCGTTTGGGACGCAAAAGTCGACGCCTTGGAATCCGGCGAAATTGAAGTCGGATCCGTCGTCGTCATCGCCGGCTACACGAAAAAAGGCCTCAACGGCACCGAAGTCAATATCGGCAACAACGGCGTTTTCGCGCTCAGCGACGAAGATGTGCAATACAGCACCCCGGACCGTAAAATCGAAGACATCAAAGACGGCATGAACGACGTGTCCATTTCCGGAAAAGTTTTGGATTTGGGCAACATCAAAACATTTGCCCGAAAAGACGGCGGCGAAGGCCGCGTCGCCAACATGACGCTCGGCGATTCTACCGGAACCATCCGCGTCAGCCTTTGGGACGACCGGGCCGGACTCGTCGACACGTTAAAACCGGGACAATCCGTTCAAATTCAAGGCGCTTACGCCAAACTCAGCAATTATTCCCAAAAGGTGGAGCTTTCCGTCGGAAATTCCGGCATCGTTGAAGCTTCTGATGAAACCGTCGAATACGTTGTTCCGTTTGCAAAAGCGGCTGAAATCGTTGACGGCATGAACGGTGTGAACTTGACCGGCGTTATTTTGGATATTTCCGACGTGCGGACGTTTTCCAGAAAAGACGGAACGGAAGGAACTATCGGCAACTTTGTTCTCGGCGACGAAACCGGAAAAATCAGGGTCACTCTTTGGGACGACAAAACCGCACATTTGGATGAATTCGATTTCGGTGAAACCATTGAGATTATGGGCGCCTACTCCCGCGTCAACAACTTCAACCAGCAAGTCGAACTTAATGTCGGTAACCGCGGCAGCGTTGCAGCATCTTCAAAATCAATCACTTACCAGGAAAAATTAGACCAAATCAACGATATTCTCCCCGGAAAATCCTATTCCGTCGAGGGCCGCGTGATTGACATCGGCGAAATCCGTGAATTTGAACGGGACGACGGCACCCAAAATTCCGTTTCCAACATCGAATTGGAAGACGAAACCGGAAAAATCCGCGTCACCCTCTGGGGCGAACACGCCGACATCGTCAACAGCATTCAAATGGGCATGCGGGTCCGGGTCACAGACGCCTTTTCCAAGTTCGGCATGAACGAAGAAATTGAACTCAGCGCCGGAAACCGGACAAGAGTGACGATTCTTTAATTGAATTAAAATAAAAAATGAAGCACTGCTTCATTTTTTGTTCTTTTTTATTTTATTATTTTTTGTTTTTTTCATTTTATTATTCTTTTTTTTTTGTTTTTTTGCGGGCGGCGCCGCGCGCGTTATCGCAACACGTTTCTCATTGTTTTCAAAAACAGGGAGCGGTTTTCTTCAATCTCCATCATTCAAAAACGACAAAATTCTGAAATTCGGAGGTTTTTTGATTTCTCTTTTGTTCACTTGATTTCAAAATCACAATGCTGATACGTATTACTCCATCGGAAACAAGGGGGTCTATTGTACATTAATATACATTTTAAATGAGAAAAATTTACACAAAAATATATAAGTCTGGGACACCTTTCATCTGTTATCCGGAAATATTTGGGTGAAAAAAAATGATACACAATCAATATCCCAATTTCAGAGCATTTTTGTTCGGCATTTCTGACTTTTGCAATTCGTTAAAAGGAAAAGCAACGTTTGTTTTAAAACGGCTTTCTTTACGGCGGGTTTGCGGAAGTGATCTCATTGCAGTTCATTATTGAACAGCAAACCTTTTTCTCTCAACTTTGACGAACAGAGGACTCTATCTTCAATGATCAAACACGGTAAAATTCGAAAAATTAACAACATATAAACTTTCGGATTTTGCCAAAATCAAAAGAAAAATAAACCGGAAAAGATTCTGAACAAATTGTTAAGTCGGAAAATAAAATTGAAAATATTTTCGGATAGAGCACAGAACAAAAACAAACAAAACACAGAACAAACGCGGTCAAAACAAGCAAAATACCGCGAAAAGATTCAAAACCAAACTGAACAGATTCAAACTGAATAAATTCAGACTGAACAGACTTCAAATTAACATCCAAGTCGCACAGGAGGAAGACCCATGAAGATGAAAAATATCATGAGCGCGCCGGTTTATGTCGTCGGTCCCGACGAAACGGTGGCTCGTGCCAGAAACCTGATGATGAAACACAAAGTCGGCTCGATTTTAGTGGTGGACGGCGACGCCGTCGCCGGTATTTTCACAAAATCCGACTTGAAAGTCAGATTGTTTGAAGAAGAAGCGGCTTGGAAACGGCGTCCGATCGACCAGATCCCGATCAAATCCATTTGCTCCGCCGACGTCGTTACGGTGTCGCCCAACACGTCCGTCTTTGAGGCGGCCAAAATCATGGCGGAAAAAGGTATTGACCACCTGCCGGTCGTCGACAAGGAAATCATGGGCATTGTGTCCAAAACAGATATCGTCCGCTTTGTTGCGGAAAGCGGCACCGGTTCCGAAGTCATGGTCTTGGATTCCATGTCCGGAAAAGCGGTGACGGTCAACACCAACCATACCATCAATCACATCATCGGCGAAATGGAAAAGAACAATGTCCAAAAAGTGATTGTGATGGACAACAACGAAAAAGCCGTCGGCATCGTCTCCATCAAGGACTTGTCCGCCAATGATTTGCTGGCGGACGTCGTCAGTGAAAAGAACGGAAAGAATAAGAAAGATAAATCCCGGCGCTATGCCATCGACCTGCCGTTTGTGGCGGAAGATTTGATGACGCACATCATCACCGTGGATGTGAGCGCGCCCATCACGACGGCCGCCAAGAAAATCATCGACAACAATGTCGCGTCGCTTCCGGTCACCAAGAACGGCAAAATCGCCGGCATGATTTCAAGAGACGATATCATCAAAAGCATTTCCGGATTGTCGGAATGAATACCGGTTGATTTAATTCAACACGGAATGATCCGGTGACGAACTAAAAGTCAATCAGCAAATATATAAAATAAATTTATATATATTAAAATATATTAAATTGATAACGTGTTTCGGCACGTTTCATTCATTAAAAAAATCAACAAAGGTGAAAACCCATGCAAGCAAAAGACATTATGGTGTCCCCTCCAAGCATTGACAAATCCGCAAAGATCTCAAACGCTCTCGGAATCATGGAGAAAAAAAATACGCGCCGTCTTCTTGTGACACACAACAATGAAGTGGTCGGTATTTTGACGATGAGAAATTTGGCCAAGGAGCTTGGAACCAAAAAGAGAACGAAGCCGCCTTCATCTCTTCCGGTCGTGACCGCCATTTCCGGAAATTTCACATTCGTGAAGCCTGATACAAAGTTTTTGGTTGCGGTGAAAATTATTAAAGAAAAGGGCGGCGTCCTCTTGGTGTCTGAGAACGAAAAGGATGTTCTCGGCTGGATCACGCCCAACGAATTGATCGGCGCCTACGACTTCAACGGCCAGGCCAAAGACGTGATGTTCCAAAAGACCATCATCACCATCAATTCCAGCGAACGGTTGGTTCACGCCCGCTACTTGATGCTTGAACACAACGTCGGACGTATTCCGGTGATGGAAGACGGCAAATTGATCGGCGTCATTTCCGAAAAAGACGTCGCCGTCGCATTCCAGGAATTCAAGGACAGCGTCCCTGACAACCACCAGGAAGCCCGGATCAAGAATTTGCTTGTCGCCGACGTGATGACCAGAAATCCGATTACGGCAACGCCGAGCACCCCGGCCGAAGAAATTGTCAGCCTCATGGTTCACAAAAACGTGGGCATCATTCCAGTGATGGACGCCGGCAAATTGGTCGGCATCATTACCCGCAGAAGTTTGATTACGTCCATTCCGACATTGGAATAAAAAAGCAGATCAAGGTACGAACATTTGTTTCGTACCTTTTTTATTTTATTTTTTTCTTTTTTGATTTGCGCGGCCGCCGCGCGCGTTATGGCGATCGTTTTTTTTGAGACGCAAAACGATGGGGTGGTTTATTTTTATTTCTTCAAATTTTCATTTTGATAAACGCCGTTGTACAAATTTTCAACGCCGGTACCGAGTTTGTAAAACAAAAGCTGCATCACCCGCGCATTCTTTTGAAGATCAAATCCGGCCGGATTGTGAACGACCATCAAACATTCGCTGCGTCCGCGGTAGCCGGCGTCCCAAACGGCAGTGCCGAGCGTCACGCCGCTGCGGATCAAACTGGAACGGTGAAGCGCAATGGCCGCCACGTCGCCCGGAATGTTCACAACTTCATTCAGAACGATGGAATAGATGCCGGGACCTAAGTGAATCCAGCCGTCGTTGCCGAAAGCCAGCGCGTTCTTATCCGGCGTCTTTCGTTTTCTGTTGTCAAAATCAACGGCGCCGGCGCCGGATAATTCATAAACTTCCCGAACCGTCATTTCAAAACCATTCGGCTGAACCTGAAGATTGAGATCCGTGTAGTTCCCAACGAGCGGCGGATCATTTTTCATCAATTCGCGAATTTCAATATCTGATAAAAACGACATGAAACAAAAACGGTAACAGAATATTATAATCTTTCGTCGGATTTTGCTTTTGCACGATAATTCCTAAAATCTAAGAATGCGAATAGAATATCACATAACCAATTTTATTTGATTATGATAATTTCCCCGATTGTTTTGCAATCTTTTTATCTTCAGATTTAACACGCCGCTCTAACTTTTTAATATCCTCCTCGGGCGGAAGGTCTTCCGGTTTAATTCCTCGCTGACCAAGCATTCCACGAACACTTTCATTGTTTTGGACATGCTCATCTGCAATAGCAGATTCTCCCACAAGATCTTCTTGAATGACGTTATGATTTGTCATTTCAGTCGCCAGATTTTTGGCCGCAATTGTCAGAGTTGGTAAAAAGTCTGCCAACGGACGTGTTTGAGTAATTCCGTATTTTTCTTTCATGGCTTGAGTTGTGTGACCGCCGAATAGGGCGGCATCTCCCATAGAACGAATTCTTCCAAATCCTTCAGCATCAACCCCACGTTCATATATGTTGCAAGAAAGAGTTTTTTCAGATTCTTTCAGTTGTTCTCTTGCTTCTACCCTGTCTTGAAGGCGCATTCTGTCTTCAATTAATTCTTGTTTACGCGTTTGAATGGCAAAGTAACTCTGTGCGAAGGCAATACGTTCTTTCTGAGGATCTCCATTTTGTGCAATTAAATAGCACGCATAACGCGTCAGCATAAAATCATCAATACGACGTTGAGCCGTTTTCCCTATCGGGATCATTTTCGTGACATCACGAAAATGATCGTCCGGGTCATATCCTGCTGATTCGCAAGATACGATGGCTTTCTTTATAACTGTTTGAAAATTTTCCCAACGAGAATAATCAAGCAATTCCATGAGGTCGCGCGCAAACCAAAATTCTATATTTTCGTCCGGCGTACGCTGGCTTATTGAATCGAAAATTTCCGTCATCTGACCGATTTCCTCTTTTTTCATTACAAAACCTCCTTCCGATTTACTTTATATATTAATCCATTTGCTTTACTTTCTTCCTGTCTAATCATTTATCTTAAAAATATTATAAAGTATAAAAATTTTCGTTTTCCTGTTTTTGTATGAAAAGAGTTTTTAATTTTTGGTTTTGTCGGGCGGTCTGCGCGCGCGTTATGGCAATCACTTTTGATGATAATTTTAAAAAACCGAAATTCTTTTTTTATTTTTCATCCCTTTAAAAACATGCCGATTTTGATAAAATCGAAACGTTTAACCCAAATCTCATTTTTGTCTGACTGCTATGAAAAATAAAGATCAGATTCACCGTTTCAATCAAGGCATCAGTCCCGTCATTTCATCTCTGCTGCTCCTGTTGATTGTTCTGCTGATGTGCGGCGCCATATTTATGAACGCAGCCGGATGGATGGAATCCAATGATTTGACAGCTGTAAAACCGGTCAAAATCGAACTGGTGGATGCTTCCTGCGGCAATCACGCCGACGACAATTCCCGATTTCAGGATAACGTTCTGATTCTCAAAAACGTCGGCGGAAACCCCGTCCCGGTTGGCGAAATTTCCCTCAAAATGACCGGCAAAGGAGACGCTTACCAAGGCATTCCGGGATCCGGCGGAAAAATGATCATCGGAGACATTGAAATTCGATATGAACATCTCAACGTGACCGACAAAAATCCGAACTACCAAAAACAGAATGCTGAGATGTTGAAAGATGGAATTTGGTCTCCGGGAGAACAGCTTGTTTTAACCGGAAACGACAGTAAAAGTTCAGCTGACTCCAGCGTTTTCGTGGGCGTGAATGGCAATTTTTCAACGTCCAACAATTACGGACTGACAGCCGGCGAAACAATCGACGTCGTAGCTTTTCAAAGCAATCAAATTGTTTTCAAAAATACCTTTTCGATTCCGAAAAAATAAACCGGTGCCGAATTTTAAAGCGGCGGACGGTATTTGATCTTGCCCAAACGCCGGTTTTTGAAAAACCATAAAAGACCATAAAAGAAAATATATAACTCCAAACCCAATCGTTATGATTCAATTCATTCAACATTTTATCCAACATTCATTCAATATTTTCACCCCCCGCGTTTCACCGTTTTATAATTGAAACGCATTCTCGGACAACATCATGGATTCTGAACCTGTTCCCGGATTTATGAAATATTTCACCAAGGAAAGCTGCTACCCGAATCAAGCGGAAGCAATGAAACAGATAGCTGCTGCTTTGGAAAAGGGAGAAACGGTGCTTTTTGAAGGCGCCTGCGGAACAGGAAAAACGCTGAGCGCGCTCGCGCCGGCGCTTGAAATCGCGAGCCGTCAAAACAAAAAAGTGATTATCGTCACCAACGTCCACCAGCAGATGGTTCAATTCATTCATGAAGCGCGCGACATCAAACGAAAAGTCGATATTAACGCCGCCGTCATGAAAGGGAAACAGGCGATGTGTCCACGGCGGATGGATTACGAAGAATGCCGCGCGCTGTCCGAAAACACGTACGAGCTTCTCGAAATGGAACGAGAACTGCAAAAATCCAGAAAAGAATTTGCAGACGCCACGGAAAAATACAAAGCAACCAAAGATCCGGAATACAACCGGCTGCGTGCGGAACTTGAAAAGGAAATTCAAGAGCGGGAAAAGGAAGTCAAGCGAAAGCGGGATTTGTCCTGCAACCACTTGTATGAAGTTTTGAAATTGGAGTCCCCGTCATTTAAAACTTGGCTTTTCGACGACGTCCGAAGTCCTGAGGAAATCAATGAATACGCGGACGAGCGCGGGATGTGCGGGTACGAACTGCTGAAACGGGAAATTAAACGCGCGGACCTAATTATTTGCAATTACCACCACGTGCTCAGCCAAGAAATCTTTCTGACGCTGCTCGGGTGGATGGAAAAGCTGCCGGAAGACTTGATTATTATTTTTGACGAAGCGCACAATATTGAAAATGCGGCGCGGTCACACTCATCCATGGTGGTGTCGGAGCGGACGGTGGAAAAAGCGGTCATGGAAATCGAGGAGCACGACGACAAGTTTCCCGAAAAACTGAAGCTGGACGCGCAAAAAATATTTTTATGTTTTATTTCCGCCATCCGGGAAACGTATGATTTGGCGCTGGATTTCGGCGAACGCAACCGCATCGGAAAGAATTGGAAAGATATTCGGATCAGCGACCCGTATGAACGGTTCGACGTCGTCAAAGACCGGCTGATGAAAAAAATCAGCGGCTACAGCGCCGAAGAAGGCCGAAATCTGAATGAAAATTCCGTCCGGATGATTTTGGAAAGCGTGTCGGCGATCGGCGACGAAATCGACCTAATCTACCATGAGCGGTACAAATCGGGCGCCGACATCATCCGAAAAAAATCAAGCATCAGTCTCGTGTCCGACTATTTGTCCGCTTACCTGCTGCTGTCCGGAAATCCGAACTATTACCCGATTTTAAACATCCGGCGCGACCAGCAAACTAAAGATGAGGAAATTTACGGACGGATGGAAATTTTCACCTGCATTCCCAAAAACGTGACGGTGCCGCTTTTCGATTCACTAGGCGGCCTGGTTCTCATGTCGGCAACGCTGCGTCCGTTTTCCATGATTAAAGAAACGCTGGGCATTGAACGCCAGTGTACGGAAATTGCGTTCCCCCTAACGTTTCCGGTGGAAAACCGCCGGACTTTTGCCGTTGCCGTACCCCCCTTGTTTTCCAGTCGACGGGACGATCCGGAGACGCTCTCCGCTGTCGAAGATTCCATTGTGTCCGCTATTTTAGCAACGCCCGGAAACACACTCATTTATTTCCAAAGTTTTTCGGAAGCAGACCGCTTTTTCCGCTTTTTAAAAGGACAGGACGATATTGTTTCGGAAAACATTGAGGTTCTTTTTGACGAAGCCGGCATTTCCGCAAATGCCGTCCGGGAAAAGTTTTTCAAAATCGGCGAAAGCGGCGGCCGAAGCGTTCTCATCAGCTACATTTTCGGAACGCTGAGCGAAGGCGTCGATTTCCAAGGCGACCGCGCTCGAACTGTGATTGTGGTCGGTGTCGGTTATCCGGCGCTCAACGACCGGATCCGCGCTGTTGAAGCTGCATACGATACTGTTTTTGGAGTCGGAAAAGGCTGGGAGTTCGCCATTTCCGTGCCGACGATCCGGCGGGTCCGGCAAGCGATGGGGCGCGTGGTGCGTTCTCCGGATGATTTCGGCGTTCGGCTGCTTCTTGACGCCCGGTACCAGAAAAAATCGGTGGCCCGGCTCCGGAAATATTCCGTTCACAATTGTTTCCCGGAAGAAGAACGCTCGGAAATGATCGATATTGCGCCGGAAGACGTGAAAGGAGAACTGGAAACGTTCTTTGAGGAAAAACCGACCTATGCCGACCGGAAAGAAGTGAAAACAGAATAAAAATAAATGCCGGTTTTTGCAGCGCGCCTACAAAAACGAATGTGATAACGCGCGCGGGCGGGCGCCGAATCAAAAAAAGGAAGAAAAATTCTTCCTCTGATTTTTATTTATTTTCGTTTTTTTCAGCCGTTGCTCGGCGGAATTCTGGACAAAATGATGTCGATCAAACCGGACATCGGCATGGTTTGAATCCACACTTTTCCGGGACCGGTGATCGTTCCTAAAAAGAGGCCTTCACCGCCGAAAAGAATGTTTTTGGCGCCTTTGACGGTTTCGATGTCGAACGTAACGGTGCTGTCCATCGCGGCCAGGTGGCTCTGTTCAATATACATTTTTTCGCCGGCCTTGAGCTCGTATTCGACGACGTCGCCGTCAATTTCCAAAAAGACGTGCCCATTGCCGGTAAATCTTTGCATAATGAAACCTTCGCCGCCAAAGAAGCCGACACCGATTTTTTTGCGGAAATGCATTTCCATGTTTACGGTTTTTTCCATGGCCAGAAGCGCTTGTTTTTGCGCGATCAGCGTTTTGGAGCCGTCCAACTTAAAATCCAAAATGCGGCCGGGGAAGGATGATGAAAACGTGATGTGCTGGTTTTCGCCTTCGGCGGTGTAGTTGTTTAAGAAGAGGGAATTTCCGGAAAGCATTCGGCCAAGACCTTTCATGAGTCCGCCGCCGGTTGTGGTTTCCATTTTCATTTTGTCGGTCATCCAAGACATGGCGCCGCTTTCGCTGACCATGGTTTCTCCTTTTTCCAAGTGGCAGGTCACAACCGGAAAAGGCGTTCCTTTGATTTCATATTTCATTTTTTAAAAACTCCTTAATATTCTTGATATTTTGAATACCCATCCCCATAAAATGCAGATGATTCAAAAAACGGGATGGAATTTTAATCTTGCTCTGAAACCAAAAAAGATTCTCAAAATGACGAACGGAAATTTTTACAGAGGGTTTAAATGGATTGAATTATATTATATAAAAAATAAAATATGCTGTTTACATTACTTTATTATACTTTATTGAAATCAATCACTGTAGCAATTTAAATTTTAGATGACAATTACGATTACAATCTTCAAAATAAATCAAAATATACACTTTTTTCAGGAAGAATCAATATGACCATTCAAGATGTTATTTCAGAAGTGACGGAAGAGCTTGAAAGAATCGTCAGCGCAAAAACCGTTATCGGAACGCCGATCGAAGCCTGTGGAAAAACCATCATTCCGGTGACGAAAGTCTCGGTCGGATTTGCCAGCGGCGGATATGAAGGCGCCGGAAAAGGAAATGCGGACAACGCAATCAAAAGCGCTTATGGCGGCGGTGGCGGTGCCGGTGCGAAAATCGAGCCGGTCGCATTCATTATTTTAACAGCCGACTCCTCTGAAATTTTAACCGTCAACGGCACCCAGCTGGAAACGGAAATTCTCAAATTCTTGGAAATGGTACCGGCCGTCATCGACAAAGTCAAAGCCATGAGAAAAGAGCGGCAGCCGAAAACAAAAATCATCGAAGTCGACGACGATTGCGAAATTTAATTTAAATTCATTGATGAGCTCAATGAATTTAAATTAAATTTCTTTTTACTTTTATTTTCAGATCGCAGATCATGATTTGATCTTTTGATTTGTTCTTTTTCATCGACCGCTCACAATTATTTCTTCAACCGGTATTGTTTTCATGACGATTCAAACAACTTTGGCCGAAATCGGACACATTCTTTTGTGGATTCTCGCCATTCTTTTGGTTGCCGTTGTTGTTCTTTTAGCCGTGGCTTTTTTGCTGACGCTTCTTTTGAGGCTGGATGTGGACGTTTCCGTTCGCAAAGGCAGCCGGAAATTGAAACAAAAGGTGTCGGTTCTTTTGTTCCTGTCCCGATTCAAAATTTACGCATTTGAAACGGACGACATGGATGAACCGGATGAGGAAGATGAAATCAACGAAGACGAACCGTCTGTCAGCGTTTATACGCTTTCATTCGACGCGGACGGAAAGGCGCATCTCAAAATTGATAAATCCAAAAAGTTCGGCGAAGATTATGAAATTGTCATTGTGCCGCCAAGCATTCCGGAAACGGATTCGGATGAATTTATTGATTTGAGCGAAGAGTGGGAAATTCAATCGGAAGAAACGGATATTCTCATTGAAGATTGGGAAACAGGCTTAGATGAAGAGTTTAAAATTGAAATCGTTGATCGGACTGTGATTGAGTCGAAAGAGCCGGCGCAGGTATTTGACGAAAGCGCATCGGCGGGCGATCAAAAAACCGTTGTTTTGGAAATTGAAGACGTTTCAGGCGAAGAAGAGGAACAAATTATTGATGAAAGCGAAACCGATGAAAGTGATGAGATTCCGGAAGAAGAAGATTCGGAATGGGATGACAGCAGCATTGAAAAGTATGTGGATTTGTCCGATCCGGTTCAGTTCGCCAAAGATTCTATCACCGCCGGCACAAAAATGATTCAGCCGGCCACCCGGTTTGCGTCGTCGGTTCTTTTGAAAATGAAAATTCGAAAGCTGGACATTGATTTGGTTTACGGACTCGCGGACCCGGCCGACACCGCCGTTTCATCCGGCGTTTTGTATGCGTTGAAGAGTTCTATGATTTCGTATTTGGAAGACGTCAAAAACCGGACCAAAAACAAAAATACCCGGAAAAATGCCGAGACGCTGATGAAGGATATTGAAGAAAATGTGCTGATTCATCCGGTTTTAACGGAAAAGACGCTGCGTACGGAATCGGATTTGGCGTTTTCGTTTTGGATCCGGTCGCTTTACGTTCCGACACTCAAATTCCTGCTTCACAAAAACACACGCTGGGTGATCCGGCATTATGTTTATGTTTATTTCATCCGCCACCACTTGAAAAGAAAGAAAAACAAGGATGGAAAGGAAAACCAGGATCAAAAGAAAGAAAAGAAAAATGAGCCGGAACAAAGTCAAACTCAAAAACAAACTCAAAAACAAACTCAAAAACAAACTCAAAAACAAGACGATAAAAAATCCACGCCTGTCTCCGACAGCTGACTTTTTTTAAAAAACAAAGGAAAAATTTAACGATTAACTTTAAATTTGTTTCCGCTTTTCTCCATTACTATTTATATGTGAACTGTTTTTATTCAGTCCATCAATCATTTTATTAATTTCAATTCGCACCCTTCTCATTTCAGTGATTTTATGTTTGAAATAACGACGCCTTCCCGCGTTCATATGACGTTGATCGATATGAACGGCAGTTTCGGCCGTCAAGACGGCAGCGCCGGCTTGACGCTTGAAGAGGGCGGGGTCCGCATGCGTGCGAAAAAATCCGACGTTCTTTCCGTCACCGGCGCCGATCAAACGCCGCTGGAATCCGGAACGGAACTTTTCGATTATATCCAAAAATCCATTTCCCCGCTTTTGGACGGGAATGGTATTGAAATTCACTTGCTTTCCGATGTGAAACAACACATCGGTCTCGGTTCCGGAACGCAGCTGGCGCTTTCGGCTGCGATGGCCGTCAACGAACTCTACGGTCTCAACAAAAATGTCCGGGAACTGGCCGCGCTTACCAAACGCGGCGGAACGTCCGGTATCGGCGTTCATTCTTTTGAAAAAGGCGGCTTTATCATTGACGCCGGCCACAAAACCAAGGACAAAAACGGGTTTGTTCCGTCGTCGCGCAGCACTGCACCGCCGGCCGATCTGCTTCTCCGAAAAGATTTTCCGGATTGGGACGTGATTGTCGCCGTTCCGCCGGATACGGGCATCAGCGGCGATGTGGAAAAACACTTTTTCCAAAGCGTTTGTCCGATTCCGCAAGCTGAAGCTTTTGAAGTATCTCATATTATTCTCATGCAGATGGTTCCGGCCATTATCGAAAAAGACATTGTTTCCCTCGGCGACGCCGTGGACCGCCTTCAAAAAGTCGGTTTTAAGAAACATGAAGTCGAAATCCAGCCGCCGGAAGTCAAGGCCTTGATGGCGGAAATGAAAAAATGCGGCGCTTACGGTGCCGGCGTCAGTTCATTCGGTCCGGCCGTTTACGGATTTTCCGAAAGTCGCCGAGATTCCGAAAACATCAAAGCCGCCCTTCTTGAAAAAATGCCGGCCGGCAGCGAAGTAATTCTCACAAAAGCAAACAACAGCGGAGCGAAATGGCATGTCTGACGGATCTGTTTTTGACATATCGGTTTGGTTCGGAGATTTAAAGTTTAAAAAAGAAAGCGACTCTGAACCCGAAGTTGACGTTGTTTTTTTGGAAAAAAAAGAAACAGACGCACTGAAAGACCGCTGGCTGGCCCTGTTGGATCAGCCGAGAAATGCCGGACAGATTCAAAAATCGGTTCCGCGCTTGAATTTGGCTGCCGTTGCCATTGAATCCGGATTTGTCAATTCCGCTGCCGAATATCATTCTCTTCTCCGGGACGTGTCTATTGCCGTTGCCCGTTCTCAAATTTCCGCGTCGCTCACTGACGACAAAAAAATCATTCAAGCCGTTGAAACGCTGGACGATCTCAACGAAACCGCCAACCATTTGTCGGAACGGCTTTTCGAATGGTACAGTTATTATTATCCCGAACTTGTTTTTGACGAAAATTTCGTCTCAACCGTTGCAGAGACGCCGGAAAAAGCGTCCGCCACCAAAATGGGCGCCGCTTTGGATTCGAAAGACTCGGTTCTTTTGCAATCGTTTGCCAAAGACATTTCAAATCTTTATTCTCAAAAATCAGCTCTTGAAGATTATATTTCCGAAAAAATGGAAGCGGTTGCGCCAAATGTGTCTCAAATCGCCGGCGTCGTTTTGGGCGCGCGTTTGATCAGCATGGCGGGCGGCCTTAAAAATTTGGCAACCATGCCGGCCGGAAGCCTTCAGGTGATGGGCGCAGAAAAAGCGATGATGAAACACCTCCGCTCAAGAGCGCCGTCGCCGAAACATGGTATTATTTTCAGCCATCCGGTTCTCAACACTGCGCCGATGCGTCTGCGCGGTAAAATTGCCCGGACATTTGCGTCCGCGCTCAGTTTAGCGGCGCGCACTGACTTTTACGCCGGAAAATTGAATCCGGATATTGAGAAACGGATGACACAAAAAATATCACAGATTCAGCACAACGATGCGCACAAGCAAAAAAAGGCGCAAACGCAGAAGACAAACGGGGGAGTTTCCGATGGAAAAGAATGAAAAATTCGAGGAAATTGATAACGGTGAAAACCGCCAACCGCATTCAAATCAATCAAACCAATCGTCTGCGTCCGCTGTTAAAAAATATGCCGACGGCGTCTTTGAAGGCCGCCTTTGGGGAAAATTCAATATTTTAACACAAAATGCGTCGCCGGGATATTCCGTTTACGGCGAAAAGATTTACTTAAACGACGACGGCAGCGAACTCCGGTCTTGGGATCCGAAAAGAAGCAAACTGGGCGCGCTTTATTACAAGCGGGCAATCATTCCGATCGCGCCGGGTTCCGTTGTTTTGTATTTGGGCGCCGCCTCCGGAACCACCGTCAGCCACGTGTCCGATATTTTGGGAACGGGAAACGGAATGGTTTACGCAATCGAATTTTCAGACCGCCCGATGCGGGATTTGGTTTTGTTGTCTGAGAAACGGAGAAATATTGTCCCGATTTTGGCGGATGCGTCCCGTCCGGAATTTTATGCGCCGGCGGTCGAACCGGTTGATGTGATTTTTCAGGACGTCGCCCAAGCCAATCAAGCGGAAATCGCTTGCAAGAACGCCGCGCATTTCCTGAAAGACGGCGGACACTTGATTTTGTCGATCAAAGCCAGAAGCATCGACGTTGTCGAGAATCCGAAAAAGATCTTTAAAGACGAAATCCGGAAATTGGAAAAAAATGATTGGGGCGTCTCTTTTAAGATTTTAAAAACATTTGATTTGGCGCCGTACCATGCCGACCATTTGGGCGTGATCGCCGTCAAAAATAAAAAATAAACGGAAAAGACGGAGATGAAAGGATGATTGTAGAGAAAATTGTTCCGGCTTATTACGATTCCAATGTTTACATTATTAACAAAAAAATACTGATTGACGCCGGCATGACGCCGGATTATGTTTTACCCCGTTTGGAAAAGATTGTGCCGGTTTCCAACATTGAATTGATTGTTTTAACACACGCCCATTTCGATCATTTCGGCGCGGCGCCGGCTATTATTCAAAAAAGCGGCGCACAACTCGGCATTTATGAAACAGAAGCAGACGCACTGAAACACGCCGAATTTTCAAGCGCGCTCAATTTCGGACAGGCTTGTCCTGATTTGACGCCCGACGTTTTTTACCACGACGGCGATAAAATCCCGATCGGAAAAGGTGAAAACGGCGAAGAAGAGTATTTGGAAGTGATTCACACGCCGGGACACACGTCCGGTTGCATGTGTTTGTATGAGAAAAATTCCAAATCTTTGTTTTCGGGCGACACCATTTTTTCAGAAGGCGGTATCGGGCGGTCCGATTTCGGAAACTCAACGCCGGAAAAAATGACGCAATCAATTCAAAAATTAACGACACTCGATATTCAAAATTTATATCCGGGACACGGCAGCCCGACGCACAAAAATGCCAAACATTCTGTCGATTTATCGTTGAAATTTTCCGAAAGAATGAACCCGTAAGAGGAAGGAAAAAGATGGCGCAAGAGAACAAAAACGATCATTCTTTTGAGAAGCAAAAGAAAAATACGCAAGATAAAAAACTGGCCGGCATGATTTCAAATGCTCATTTTAAAAAATCCGGCAACACATCTGACACAAATTCTAAACCAAGAGTGGATGCTCAACCAAAAACAAATTCGAATTCAAACGCCTATTCGAACTCAAGTTCAAATCAATCCCGTTCAAATCAATCCAATTCAAATAAACCGGATTCGAACAGACCAAATTCAGATCGGACAAACCCTCGATCAAACTCAAACCAATCCAATTCAAATCCGCCGCGTTCAAACAGATTAAGTGCGAAACCGGTCCCGAAATCAACCACGTCCACCTCAGTTTCTAATTTAAAATCGAATGCGAAGCCGAGATCAAAACCCAAATCAAATGTCAAGATTGGAAAAGCCGGCGTTTCGGGCGTGATTGAAGTCGGAAAAAAAGGCGAACGAAAGCAAGTTGTCGCTTCCGAAAAACCGGTCGGACAATTGGGATTCCGGGGAACAATCCCTTCCACGGTCGAGATTGAAAAACGGCAGCAGGAGTTTGAAAAGAAAAAACAGCTGGAAGCCCGGTCCGCACCGTCGCTGCTGGCGGAAAAAAAGGCGGACAAACATTCCCGGCTGGCCGGCAGAAATATCGGGCAGATGGGTGTTGTGAAGCGGACGGACGGCGCCGTCAAAAAGCCGGAGCCCAAAGAATCCGCCGAAAAAAAAACGTTCCGGAACGATTCCGTAAACGATAAAAAAACATATCGCGACGATTCAAAACAAAGAGAAGGGCGAAGCGACTCAAAATCATTTGACGGCAAACGGAATCAAGGAAAAGAAGCGGCCGGCTATCCGGCTTTTGAAGAGCGCCGCCGAAATTCCAAATTTAAAACCTCTGACTTTTTACCGATGAGCCTCGCGCAAGCCCGCCAAAAGGGCTGGGAAGAACTCGATATTATTCTTGTTTCCGGCGACGCTTATGTGGACCATTCCGGGTTCGGAACCGCGATTATCGGACGCGTTCTTGAACAGGCGGGTTTCCGGGTCGGCGTGATCGCGCAGCCGGATTGGACCCAAAAGGAATCTTTTGAAATTCTCGGAAAGCCGCGCCTCTTCTTTTCCGTGAGCGCGGGCAATACCGATTCGCTGGTCAACAATTACACGCCGCTTCTCAACAAACGCGAATCCGACGCTTATTCGCCGGGCGGAAGACCCGGGCTTCGGCCGGACCGCGCCGTGATTTCTTACGCCAACCGGATTCGTGAAGCGTATCCGGACGTGCCGGTCATTGCCGGCGGCATTGAAGCGTCGCTGCGCCGGTTTGCGGAATTTGACTATTTGTCCAACAATGTCCGGCAATCCATTTTGGCGGACGCGCCGATCGATTTGATTGTTTACGGCATGGGCGAACTGCAGCTGGCGGAAATTGCCAAACGCATGGCGGACGGCGAAAAAATTGAAAATATCCGCAGCGTTGCGGGAACCGTCTGGAAAATACCGGTGAAGGAATGGAAAAATAAATCCGAGTCGGACGACTTAAATTCAAATTTCTCCCTGACCGAAATTCCGAGTTTCGACGAGGTTTTCAGCAACAAGGAAAAATATGCGGAAGCCTTCAAAATTATTTACGAAAATCAAAATCCGGTCACCGGAAAAGCGCTGGCGCAAGTTCATCCGAAAACCGTGATCGTTCAAAATCCGCCGATGCGCCCGCTGACGGAAGATGAAATGGATTTCGTTTACGAATTGCCGTACACCCGAATGGAACATCCATCTTACACAGAACCCGTTCCCGGTTTGGACGTCGTCCGATTTTCAATCACCAGCCACCGCGGCTGTTTCGGCGGCTGTTCGTTCTGTGCGATTACCCAGCACCAGGGACGCGCCATCAGCAACCGGAGTGAAAAATCCATTGTCAAGGAAGCTGTTTTGATTTCAAAAACGCCGGGATTCCGCGGGATCATCAGCGGCGTCGGCGGTCCGAGCGCCAACATGTACAAAATGACGTGCGCCAACTGGGAAAAACGGGGCGCCTGCACCCATAAAAACTGTCTGGTTCCCGACATTTGTCCGTCCTTGAAAGCCGATCACCGGCCGCTGCTGTCTCTTTTAAAAGAACTGCGGGACATTCCCGGCGTCAAACGCGTTTTGACCGGATACGGCGTCCGCTTTGACTTGGCGGTTTTGGACGACGATTATTTGGAAACGCTGTGCAAATACCATGTCGGCGGACAGCTGAAAGTCGCACCGGAACATTTCTGCGACAACGTGACGGCGGTCATGCGCAAGCCGAACCGGAAAACCTATGAAGAATTTGAATCCAAATTCAAAGAAATCAACCAGCGGCTCAATTTGAACCAGTTTTTGGTGACGTTCCAAATTTCGGGACACCCCGGATGCACGATTGAAAACTCCATTGAGATGGCGGAATACATTCGGGACAACAACCGCTACACAGAACAGGTGCAAGATTTCACGCCGACGCCGATGACAGTGTCAACTTGCATGTTCCACACAGGACTCGATCCTTTTACGATGGAACCGATTCACATCGCCGTCACCCGGACAGAAAAGAAGATTCAGCGATCGCTCCTTCAGTTCAGAAATCCGGACAATCAGGACATTATCCAAGAAACACTCATTAAAGCCGGACGCCAAGACTTGATCGGTAATGAGTGGAAATGTTTGGTGAAAAAGTAAGGAAACGGCAAACCGGGTCATGAATCTGAAATCAGAATAATCTGAAATCAGAATAACCGGAAATCCGGAATTTGAAAATCGCAAAGTTAATGAATAAAGTTATCATAAAAACAGTCATAAAATGACTCAAAATAATGTCACAAAAGGACTAAAAGAATCATAAAACGACTCAAGTCATTTGATTATTTTAAAACAATTATAAAAGATCGAATGTCATAACGGCATTATTTTAAAAACAATTACAAACATTTGAACGAATCGTGATTTTCATGAAGCTGCAATACAAAATCATCATCTTATCCGTTCTTCTCGGGTTTATATTCTTACTTGCGGAATCCTTTTCACGATTGGTGGCCGGTTCAAATCCGCGGATGACGGTTTTGGACTTTTTATTTTCTCCGCTCACGACGGATGAGAATCTCTTTTTTAATTTGTCTGTTCTCTTGCTGTGTCTCGTTTTCGGCGTTCTGCTGGCGCACATGATTTCACGGGTTTTGAAAGCCAAAGAAATCATTCAGGAACAAAACGTTCAAAGAAACACTGCTATCAACGCCATTCCGGAAATTTTGGTTTATTTTGACAAAAACAAAGAAATCCGCTGGGCAAACCCGGCTCTTTACAAGGAACTGAGGATGCAGTCCAAAAATTTCATCAGCAAAAAGGTGGACGCGTTTCAATTTGACTTTTTCCCGCAGGATGTCATCACCGAAGCGCTGGATGTCGGTGAAAACCGGTCCATTCAAATCAGAACCGAAACCGGACGGTATTGGTATGTGACCGTGAATCCGGCAAAAGATGATTTTGGCGCGGGGATCGGCTGCGTTTTGATGGCGATTGACATCACCACGGAAAAAATCGCGGAAGAAGCGCGGCGAAAATCATACATTCAACTCGAAAGCAATATCGAGCAATTCGCAACGATTGTGGACAATATTCGAAATCCATTATCCACCATCGTTCTTTTAACCGAACAGCTCAACGACGACAAAAACGCCCGGCAAATTCTGGCGGAATGCGACCGGATCGAAGAAGTGATCGCTGAATTGGATTCCGGATGGGAAAGTTCGGAAGAAATCAAATTATTCCTTAAAAAACACTCTTAAGCGAACGATCATAAACAACAATTATTGTGTCAATGTGTAAAAATGGAGACGGATTTAGACTATGTGTTTATCTGGTAAATCAATGGGGGATCAGTTGAACGTTTTTCGTCCGGATTTTCAAAAATCCGGCAAACGCATTTGTTTGATCGGGGGAAAACTTCAGGGCGTGGAAGCCGCTTATTTGTCTCAAAAAGCCGGTCTTCATGTCATTTTGATTGACAAAAATAAAGACGCTCTCGCCCGCGAATTCGCGGACGAGTTTCACTGTTTTGACGTGACGGCCGACAAGAAAAGATTCGTTGAGATTTCGCAAAACGCAGATTTTATGCTGCCTGTCAACGAAAACCAAAAAACGATCGACTTTTTGGAAGCAGTTCAATCCGAAATCAGCCCATCTTGCGCCCTTCTTTTTGATTTCGGCGCATACCGGATCAGCTGCGACAAAAATAAATCTAAAAATTATTTCCGGTCCGTCAACGTTCCGACGCCGGCCGACCGCCCGACGGAACCGCCGTTTTTCATCAAGCCGCCGAATGAGAGCGGCAGCACCAACGCCCGAATCGTTCGGACCGAAAAGGAATTGGAATCCGTTCCGGCCGGTTATTTGATTGAAGAATACGTCGAAGGCCCGGTTTGGTCTTTGGAAGTAATCGGCGACGGGAAACACTATAACGTGGTGAAGGAAACGCATATTCACTTGGACGACGTTTACGACTGCAATCAGGTGACACCGCTTCCGGAAAGTTCGGATCTTCGGAAAATCACACTGGATTTGGCCAAAGGCCTCAACTTAAAAGGTATCATGGACGTTGAAGCGATCAAAGGCCAAAAAGGCTTTAAGGTTTTGGAAATTGACGCCCGGTTCCCGAGTCAGACGCCGATTTGCGTTTATTTCTCTTCCGGCGTGAACCTGATTTCTCTTTTGATTGAAGCGTTCGGAAAAAACTATGGCGTCGGCAGCTTAAAAAAAGCTTCTTGTGACAAATACGTCGGTCAGTATTGTATTTTGGAACACTTCATCTATGAAGAAACAAACGTGGCGCCGGTTTACGGAAAATTGACGTCCGGCGGCGAACATTTGGTGTCCAAAGGAAAGAAATTAACGCCGATATTCGTGAGCGAAAACATTGAAATTTACGAATTCGCCGATCAAAAATACCGCGCTTACACCATCATCAGCCACAGCGGTTCGCAAGAAGAAGCTGAAAAATATCACGAAGCGGCGAAGCTGATGGTCCTCGAAAAAAACACATAGTGCAGTGAATAACGTTTTTTTAAATTTTTGTTTTCATATTTTTACATTTCAAAATCTGATTGAATCAATTTAGCTGAAAAATTTGGTTGAAACGATTTGGTTAAAATTTGATTTCATTCAATCAGATTGAAGGATTCATTCTGCACACCCGTTTACCATTTTAAAATAATAACAAGAGACAACAAGAGGATCATTTATGGCGCTTTTAACCCCGGACGATTTACAAAATATGACCGACGCTTTGGTCGAAAACGATAATTTGGTTTGCACGCTGACCGGCCTTTCTTTGGACCGGCTGTGCGCCGACATTTACAAAACGGAAAAGAAAAATGAGAAAATCGCAATCATTCCGGTGACGGCCGGCTGCGGTATTATCGGCCGTTTTTCCGAATCTCTGCTTTTCACCGTTCAGCATTTCGGCATGGACGGATTTATTACGAAAAACACGGACATCGCCGGATTTTATGAAGCGGTCACAAGCGGCGCGGATATTATTTTAATGGCCGACGATTTGGCGTTTGTCGCTTACAATTTGAAAAGCCAAAAAATCGCGCACAATCAGATTTGTACCGGCCGCGTGTACGCTGAAATTTTGTGCCGGATGCCGACGCCGGACGCTGCCGCCAAAGAAGTGCTGGTCATCGGTCTCGGAAAAGTCGGAACGCCGGCGCTGGAAACATTTTTGGATTACGGTTATTCCATCTCTGTTTTTGACGCGGATTCCCGCCGGCTCAATGAAGTCGTTGGCGGTTCCGGTTACCGCTGTCCGCCGAACAGTTCCGGGAAAATCAAAAAATACGATCCGAACGCCGGCTGCAAATTCGATAAAATTTTTGAAGCAACACCGGCTGCCGATACGGTTCCGGAATGCTGCTTGACCAACGGCTCGGTTTTGTCGACGCCCGGAATTCCGTGCGGGCTTTCGAAAACACTTCAGGAGAAGTATAACGTCAAGATTGTTCAGGAACCGCTCGGCATCGGAACATTGAGTATGCTCTATGCAGTTTTTGATAAAAAATAACAATTTTTGATAGAAATAATCCAAAAATGGATTCTATTTTTGAAAAACAGTTTAAAAAACAGCTGACAAATAATAAATAAAAGTAAAAAAGCAGCGAAACGGCGGGAACGACACCGCCGGTTTCGATTTATTTTCGTTATTATATGTTTTTAATTATTTGGGGTCTGACTAATGTCTTAAATGGAGGTCTTTGTTTTTTTTAAACAATTATTTCCAAATGTTATTTTTGAAATAATTGCGTGCTCCCTCTCAAGGCATTGAAAAGATATATAGGTTTTGATATATATTAATAATTTAAATAAATTTAAGATTAAATAATGATGAATCAGACATGAAAGTCAAGGAAAATGGATCAAAAAGAGAAATATTCTCAATTATAAAATATGATAATTTCAAAAATTGCTTTTCGTTTTTTGAGCGCCGGCAACGCGCGCGTTATGGCGTTCATTTTTGAAGACGGTTTTAAAAAAGCATGCCGGTTTTTATTTGGCCTCAATTTCTGCCTTTGTTTTTAATTTCCAAAAGACCTTGGACAATCACATCGTCTTTTTCTTGTCGATAAAATTCGGTGATGCCGGCCGTTTCCGGTGCATAAAGATTCAATCCGCGAGCGATGACGACCGGGTAGCCGTTGGCGCCTTCGCCCATGATGAGATTGGCGGCGCCGGCGATTTCGTCAACGACGGCTTCCTCGGAGATTTCGAGAACATATCCGAACAAATCTTTTTCGCCGATCCAAGTCCGAAGCGCTTTGATTTTGTAAAGACCGATTGCGACGTTGGTTTGCCCTTCTTTAAAGGCGCGTCCGTTCGTATCGGTGATGATCACACTGATTTTTTTGCCGGTCAATTTCTCAAGCTTTTCACCGATGTTGGCGGCGTGCTTGTCCGGATTTTCAGGAAGCTTCAAAAGACGGTCGCCGCCGACGTTGGAGCCGTCGATGCCGGCGTTAATGCAAATGTGACGGTTTTTGTTCCGAACGAGCATGAACGGGGTTTCGACAAAAACCTCCAAGCTTTCATCCAAAACGGCTTGAACAAATGCCGGTTCTTTGTGATTCAAGCGGGCGATGCGTTGGGCTTCTTCGCCCGGCGTGACGTCTGATAAATAAAAAGTGAGTCCGAGAGATTTGGAAACAATGGTGGACGCAATCACGACAATGTCGTTGTCGTGCAAGTCGGCCAGCCGGTAAATCATATCCGCCAAATCGTCTCCTTTCTGAATCAAAGGAACATTGTCCACCGCTTTAAACGTCAATTCCATAGAAGATCTCCCTTGCCTTAAGGGCATTACTCATAAATAAGACCATCCATATAAGGAACGAATGGCGAATGATGAGAGTTACCCCATCTTGAGCAAAGAATGAAGATAACAAATAACTGACGCCGATTTTGTTTTTTATTGTTTTTATTTTTATTTGCTTTGTTTTTATTTTGCTTTGTTTTGTTTTTATGATGATGCAAATTTTTATTTGTATTCTAAATTTCTGATATATAAGTTTTGTTTTTTTGAGATTTTCATTAAATTTTTATAGATTGTTGTTTTTTGTTTTTTTGCGAATGCATTCCGCAAACATTGAACGGAGGAACAAAATGAACAAGCTAAATGTCCGCCAAATCGTCAACGACGACATGGGCGTCATGTCGACGGACGGCAAAAAAGTCTATGCGGCAATTAAACGGGAAATTGAAAAAAATGGTAAAGCAGTTGTTTCTTTTAAGGATTTTGAAATTGTCACTGGCAATTTTATAAACGCAATCGTCTGGGAATTTCCGGGAGATTTCAACGGAAAAAACATGGACGATTTGATTGAATTTGTCGACATTTCCGATGGCAACCGAAGACAAATTCATTACGCACTTCGGGATGCTGAACTCTGTTACAAGTATCCGAAAGAATTTGAAGAAATTATGAATCAGTTGTGGGAGGGATTTGATTGAAAGTTTTCAAACCGGAAGAAATCAATGAAAAATTCACCATGAATATTTTCATTGATACCAATATTTTTCTTTCTGTTTATTTTCCCAAAAATAATTATTTTTCGGATATCTGTGAAAGAGATTACAACAAATTTTTAAAAAATAAAACCAAGCTTTATACGGATTTCACCGTTATTTCCGAGTTGTTTAACCGAACACTGAAAATATCGTGGAAAAATTATTGTTTGAAAAATCATCTGAATCAAAATCAATTTTCTTATAAAAAATACCGAGAAACAAATGATTTTTCAACCTCAATTGATGAAGTTTGTCAAAACGTTTGCCAAATCTTATCCAATGTCAATCTGGTCAACTTTGAATATGATTCGAATGATTTGAGTTTAAAAATCAGCAAAAACAAATTCAACACCATTGATTTTAACGATTTTCATATTATGAATGTCTGTCAAAAATATGATCTTTGTTTGTGGACGAATGATATTGATTTCAAAGATAAAAACATCAAAATATTCACTGAAAACGGAAAATATTTTGATCAAAAAATCGAATTGGATGAACTGTTTAGAAAAACAGATGATTCAAAACCATACAATTAAACATCCAACCCGAAAACAAATAACTTTGAGTTTTGCCTTTTGTTTTTATCGCTTTCCTTTATGCAGCTCCATTTTACCTATTTCTATTGGATTCTCATTCATTCTTTTCTATTGGATTCTCATCTATTATTTTCTATTGAGTTTCATCCATTCTTTTCTATTGGATTCTCATCTATTATTTTCTATTGAGTTTCATCCATTTTCTATTATTGTTTTTATTATCAAGTCCGCTCAAACATTTTTTCAATTTCTTTCTTTGAAAAAACGAGAATTGACGGCCTTCCGTGCGGACATGAATAGGGATTTTCCGTCATTTTGAGCTGCGCGATCAAATTTTCCATCTGCGCCATCGTGCAGCCGGCGCCGGCTTTAATCGCTGCGCGGCAAGCCATTCTCTTGATAATATTTTCCCGGGCGCCGGACGCGTCTTTGACTTTGCCGAACGACAAAATGTCTGAAATCAACTCGGAAATAACGGACACGTCTTCCATCCGGCCGAAAATCAGCGGCACAAAACTGATCGCATAAGAGTTGTCGCCAAACTCGGAAATGCCAAAACCGACGTCTTCCAAAAGCGGAATGTATTCTTCCATCAGAATCTTTTCCTTGAGCGACAAATGAATAACGGCCGGCGAAATCAATTCTTGAACGGATTTGTTGTCCATATTTTTGAACAAATCGTAAAAAATACGCTCGTGAGCGGCGTGTTGATCAATGATTAAAAGTCCGCCTTCTTTCTCAACCAGGATGTAGAGGTTGGAAATTTGACCCACAATCCGAATGTTGTCCAACAAATCAATTTCGGAAGCTGATTTTTTGGATTTTGAGCCGGTACCGGTACTGCCGTCCGCTTTTGATGACGTGGCAGCGGCTTCAATATTTGAGGCATCTTTTTCAACGTTTTTCATCAAAAGACGTTCGGTCGCTTTGAGTCTTTTTTCCGTATCTTTAGCCGGTGCAACATACTGTTTTTCAGATTTGGAATCTGATTTGGTACCGAATGTATTTCCGGCTGCCGGATTGGAAACAACGTATTCTGACGCCGTTTCTCTCACATAAATCGTTGAATCGGATGCGGATCTTGTTTTTTCTTCCGGGTTTGATGAATTTCCGGTTGCGATTTCGATTTCGGGCGGCGCTGCTATCAACAAAGATGATGATTCAGACTTTGATTTTTCATTGAAACCGGAAGACGGATTTGAATCGACCGGATCCGATTTGGATTCCGGTTTTGGTTCCGATTTTAATTCAGACTTGGATCCGGATTTCGATTCCGGCTTTTGCCCGAAGTCGGAAAACGATTTTTCAATCACTTTTTTCGTGCTCTCGGCTTTGATTTGAGGCGCCAGCTCGAAAGCTTTTAACGTTCTTTCAATCGATTCCGAGACCAATTTCAAAAGGGCTTTTTCATTTTGGAAACGCACCTCGACTTTTCGCGGGTGAACGTTGATGTCAACGGTTTTCGGATCGACGGTGATTCGAATCACAACCGATGGGTAGCGGTTGTTCGGGATTTTCGTATAATAACCCAAACGGACGGCTTTGATCAGTTCTTTGGATGAAATCGGACGGTCGTTGACGATAAAATACATGTTGTCAGCGGCGGAGCGGGTGTATTCCGGTTTGGACATGTAGCCGGAAATTTGAATGCCTGTTTCGGTTTCGGTCTCAGTCTCAGTTTTGGATTCGGTTTCAGATTCCGGATCCGGCTGAAGCGGAATCATGATGCGGGCAACGTCATGACCCAAAATGTTAACGATCGCGTTGAACAAATCGGCTGATGCGCTTTTGAGAATGGTCCGGTTATTGTTGACGAGCGTGATGGTGATGCCCGTGTTGGCCAAAATCAAATCGCCGACGATGGAAACGACGTGCGACAATTCC
This sequence comes from Methanolapillus africanus, assembly GCF_032714475.1. Taxonomy (NCBI): domain Archaea; kingdom Methanobacteriati; phylum Methanobacteriota; class Methanomicrobia; order Methanosarcinales; family Methanosarcinaceae; genus Methanolapillus; species Methanolapillus africanus. The sequence continues at coordinate 82,334 of NZ_JAWDKD010000007.1, forward strand.
GTGGCGTCGCTTTTGAGATATTTGAGCCGGGCGGGCGTGTTGTAAAAAATGTCGGCGGCGCAAACAGTTGTTCCGGCCGGCGCGCCAATGTCCGAAATTTCCGGATCTTTTCCTTCTTCCAAATAAATGCGGGTTCCGACCGCATCGGCTTTTCTTTTCGTGACGAGTTCAAATTTGGAAATCGCGCTGATCGACGACAGCGCTTCGCCGCGGAATCCGAGCGTGAGAATGCTTTCCAAATCGGACGCGTCTTTGAGTTTGCTGGTCGCGTGTTTCGTGTACGACAAAACAGCGTCAGCTCTGGACATACCTTTGCCGTCGTCGCGAACCAAAATCATCTTTTTGCCGCTGTCTTTCAGTTCGATGTAAATGTTTTTGGCGCCGGCGTCAATCGCGTTGTCAACCAATTCTTTGACGACGGAGGCCGGTTTTTCAATGACCTCTCCGGCTGCGATTTTGTTGATGGTGTCCTTGTCCAAAACGCGAATGACGGAATCGGATTCTGCGGACGGATTTGTCGAACTCATTCTTTTGCCTGCTTGAGCTGGTATGAATTAAAATAAAGTGAAAATGGAATGAACAATAACGAAATAGATGAACAATAACGAAATAGATGAACAATAACGAAATAGATGAATAATAAATAATAAATAAATGAATAGAATTGAATAAATTTAACCTGATTTGATTTATATTTTTACATTTTGATGAACCAAAAGGGAATCAAAATATTCTTTGGACAAAAATTCATGAATGGAAGACAGGATAATTTCTCCTTTTCCGGCCGGAATCGACAGATGGATCGGCCGGTTCAGATGATCTGTTTCAATGATGGATATCTGAATTTTTGAGTTTTCCGGCGCCGGAATCTCAAAAAAACCATCGCAGAAAAAGTCATCTTGATTGATGAGACAAATTGGATCGGTTTTTTGTTCAGCTGCCGGATTTGGTTCAGCAATTGGGTTTTGTTTCGCAGTCAGGTTTTGTTCGGCATCCGTTTGTGTTTTTGAAACCGCCGAAACCATGATGTCTTCTCTTTTGTATTTAATCGGCAAATTCAGCCACGAAAAATCAAAATCCTGAAGCGGCGAAAAGATCAAAAGTTTGCCGCCGTTTTCGGCGAAGGCGATCAATTTGTTGACGCACTTTTCCTTGAACAGTTTTGTTTTGAATCCGGAATCGGCGTATTCGGATGAAAATCCGGCCGGAAGCAGGATCATTTTCGCTGTTCCGATGTGAGGCGCGCTGAGCGCATCCGGGATGACGATTCTGCAGCTGATTTCATATTCTTTGAACAGATTTTCAAGTAGAATGGGCTTGTCCCAAAGAATAATCACTTCCGTCATAGAATGATTTTATCTGCGAAATGAATTTAAATGTATTGACGCTTTTTAAATCTCATGAATCCGACAACTTCTACAAATCCAAACATGAGACTCCGGCGCGTCCGCACGATGGCGGACTACCAATTCGGAAAAGGTGCTGGAGCCGCACTTTTTGATGACAACGTGACGTTTTTGCTGTCCAAAACCAAAAGAATCCGGCAGGTCCGAACCGCAACAGGCGAACGGATCGCAACGATTCGCGCCAAAGACGGATTTTTCACACTCAGCATGAAAGGCGCCGAAAGAATTCACAGCCATTTGAAAGCGCCGGCGCTCCGCGCCGTGGTTTGCGAAGACGCCGTGCCCTTTGTTTCCAAAGGAAAAACCGCTTTTGCAAAACATATTGTTTCCATTGATCCGAATGTGCGCGCCAAAGAAGAAATCTTGGTGACGGATGAAAATGACCGTCTGCTGGCAACCGGCCAGTTGGCGATGTCGCCGGATGAAGTTTTAGCCGGCAACTACGGCGTCGGCGTTTTTGTCAGAAACGGAATTGAGAAAGAGGATAATCCGGAAGAGTAAGTTTCTTATTTTTCCATTTTACATTTTTCATCTTATTTTTTATCTGTTTTTCATCTTATTTTTATTCTGTTTTTTGTTTTATCTTCCATTCTATTTTTCATTCTATTTTTCATTTTCCAATCTTTCCGATTCTGTTTTTGAAGATCATTTGCTCAAAAAACCATTTGATTCATAATATTTTTACTTCTTCAATTTATAAACTTTTCGTTTTTATTATTTTCGATAGTCATATATACAGTGCAAACATTTTCTTTTTTGTAATAACAAAATTCTAACCAGGAGGCGTCATTGATGGGATCTTATACAACAAAAATTTCGAATACTTTTAAAATACCAAATATCTTTGAAAAAATCAAACAATTTCGAATTCGGACGTCTAAAATCGAAGCCGTCATGAATGAACTCGAAAAAAAGCGAATTTACAATTTGGAAGACAGCGATCTTATCAAAGAACGCTTTTTCAAACAACCGGCTGTTGCTGAAGTTTTGTCGCTCACAACAACGATTTTGGAAGAAAAATATGCTTCATCTTTATCATATAAAATAGAAATCGAATATGACTGGGATGACGAAGATATTGTGATCATGATTCCAACGAAAGACCATAATCCGGACATAGACGACGAACTTTTTGAAATCAGTGAGCTCATGCTCAAACGATTTGGAACAATTTCAAATCATGTCTTTGTAATGAGTTACATTGCTGCTGAAGAAAGAATTGAAAATATAAATATGTGAACGAAAACGAGGAATGATCATGGCTTTTCCGGAAGACTTTTTGGAAATTTCAAAATGGCTGAAACAAAAAGGAAGCCAGGAAAATTGTCCTTTTTCAGAATCCGCTTACCGCTGCGCAGTCAGCCGGGCTTATTATGCTGCATTTCTTTATGCGGAAAACTTCGCTGTGAAAAATTTCAATTACAGGACACCACAGGGAAAAAATTCACATTCATGTTTGGCAGATGTATACGAAAAATCAGAATTCCATCTATACCGAAAAATCGGAAAAATACTTAAAAAAATGAAGCGGCTGCGAATAAAATGTGATTATAAAAGAACGCCGGTTACAAATCTAAAAAGAGAGACGGAAAATACAATTCAGGAAGCTGAGAAAATTATCACAGAATTGAAACAGCTGAAAAACAAATAAAAATACTTAAAATTTGAAAAAGAAGACAACCCGAAAGAGTCAATGGGTTGTTCAACTTTTTTGTTATTTTTTCCAATTTTTTATTTTCCTTTCATTTTCCTTTCATTTTCCTTTCATTTTCCTTTCATTTTTTTCTTTATTTTTTAAGTTGAGGATTCCTCCCACGTCAAAACATATCCAACGCTTCCCGGATAATCGGTTTCGGATCCAAATGAATAACCAATGTTATACGAATAATTTTTGCTGAAATCTTCCCACTCGATTTGATTGGATTTCGAATCATAAACACCGCCGGGGTAAATGGAATCCGGAACGATCGGATTTCCGGCCGGATCATAAACCGCGTTTTTCAATTCAATGCCTTTTCCGGAGGAAATGGGCATCGAAAATGAAATGCCGGACCAAAATTGATTCGGATTGAAATACATTCCGTCTACCGAATCATCGCATAAGATCACGTATTTTAAATTTTGAGTTTTCGGCCAATTGCCGCTATTGGTCTGATTTTCCGACAAAACGAGAACGGACAAATTGGACAAATTCAGAGTGTTTATATTTGAAACGGAATTGCCGGACAAAACTAAAATGCCCAGCTGAGGCAAATTATTTAAATTATTCAAGCTACCGGCATTTGAAATTTGATTATCGGATAAATCCATAGCGGATAAACTCGGTAAATCGCTTAAACTCAGATTTGAAACGTCGGAAATTTTGTTGCCGGACAAATAAACCGAAGTTAAATTCTTCAGACCGATGAATGAACCGGTATTTGATATTTGATTATTCGACAAATACAAGTCTCTCAGTGAAGACAAATTTTCCAAGGAATTGATGTTGGAAATTTGATTGTCCGACAAATCCAAGAGCTCCAAAGACTTTGAATGGCTTAACGGACCGACGTCGGAAATTTGATTCCCGGACAAATTCAAACGATATATTCCTGTTGAATTTAATGAACCGAGGTTGGAAATTTGATTGCCGGATAAATTCAAATCATATATTTCTGTCAAATTTAAAGGACTTATATCAGAAATTTGATTGTAACTTAAATCAACATGATCCAATCTTGTCAGATTTTGTAAAGGACTGAGATCGGAAACTTGGTTGCCGGATAAACTTAATGAATACATTTCTGTCAAATCACTTAAAGGACTGAGGTCGGAAATTTGATTGCGGCTTAAATCAACATGATTCAATCTTGTCAGATTTTGTAAAGGACCGAGGTCGGAAACTTGGTTGCCGGACAAATTTAATGAATACATATATTCCATTTCACTTAAGACCTGAATGTCGGAGATATTGTTATCAGAAAGGGCAATATTTGTAATGTCAAGACCTTGTAAAGCGCTGATATCAGAAATCTGATTCTCGGACAAAGAGAGCCAATACAAATTTTTCAAGCTGCTCAAAGCGGAAAAGTCAGAAATCTGATTGTTGTTTAAAGATAAACTGCCCAGTTTTTTCAGGTTGCTTAAAGCGGAAAGATCAGAAATTTGGTTATTTCCCAATCCTAAATAAACCAGTTTTTTTGATTGATTTAATGCACTGATATCGGAAATTTGATTGTTGTCTAAAGATAAGCTGTTCAGTTTTTTCAGGTTGCTTAAAGCGGAAATGTCGGAAATTTGATTGTTGTATAACGATAGATGATTTAATTTTTTCAAATTTCTCAGACCGGAAACATCGGAAATTTGGTTATGACTCAAAGACAAATGTTTTAATTTTGTTAAATTACCCAAACCATCCGTATTTGAAAACTGATTGCTGTTTAAATGTAAAACCTTAATACTTGATGATTTATTCAGACCCACCGCACTTGTGATTTGGTTGTCACTCAAATAAACTTCATTCAATTTCGGAAAATCAGATAAACTTTTGATATCTGAGATTTGATTCGTTTGCAAATCAAGTGTTCTTAAATTTGGAAGAACACTCAAACCTGAAAAATCAGAAATCTGATTATTTGACAATTCCAATGTTTCCAATTTTTTTAAATTATTAAGCTGAGAAACATCGGAAATCTGATTAATCCGCAAAGATAATATTTTCAATTTCTTTAGATTATTCAGAGATGAGACGTCAGAAAGTTGATTACCGGACAGGTCCAAATATTCCAAATTTACCAAATTTTCAAGAGGGGTAACATCTGAAATTCGATTGCTGTAAATGTATAAAAACCTCAAATTTTTTAAACCACTCAAAGAAGAAATATCAGAAATTTGATTGTTTGATAAAGTCAAGTATTCTAATTTTGTTAAATTCTTTAAGGGCGAGATGTCAGAAATTTGATTTCCAAACAAGTTGAGATATTTTAATTCTGTGAAATTGTTTAAAATACTAATATCAGAAATTCGATTGTTTTCCAAAGACAAATGTGACAAGTTTGTCAGATTTTCTAAGGTGCTTATGTCCGATATTTGACCACTGTAAAGTGACAATTTATCCAAATTATTCAAATTGGATAAAGCCTTTAAATTAAGATCGGAATCATTTAATTCCGAATTTAAATACAAATCCAGTTCAGTTATGTTGGTTGCGTATTCAAGTCCAGATAGATCACTCACATCAGAAGCCCACAAAGATCCTCTCATATTTTGTAAATCTTGAACAGTTGGCTGATAATCTTCCGATTTCATTAATTTTTAATTGATTGCCATTCTTAAATTATCATCTTTGATCGGACTGCTGTCATCAGCAAAAACCGGAATCATGACCAAATTGAGAAATAAAAACAACATTAAAACAATGATCAAAGAATTTCTGCCGCATTTTTTCATATTCTTCATATTTTTCAATCCACAATAATTTAAGAAAAAATTTGTAAAAATGTTCCATAAGAATATTTCACAAAAAATTAAAGATGATGATAAAATCAATCAACCATTATAAAATATTTTTGCATTTAAAAAATAATGCTTAATAAATGCTCAAAACCCCACCCTAAAATTTCGTCTGGAAGGGTCAGAAAAATCCGGCCGGAAAAATTGCGCGGGAAAATTAAAAACGCATTTTAGTTTTCGCGTCAATTGTTTTCGTTTTTTTAAATTTTATTAAAAAAATAAATTTTTTTCTTAAATCTATCAAAAATTTTTAATTTTTTATAAATTTTTTCAAAAACTATAAATACAAAAAATCTCATAACACAACAACATTGAATTTCATTTTAAAATTAAAAAAATTTTTAATTTTTATTTTTTTGCGTTTAATTTTTTGAATTCTGTTCTTTTCAGACGAAATCATAGGGGCTGGTCTCTTTATATACTTTCCAGGCGAAATAAAGGGGTTAATAAATCAAAGTAAATTTATATAAAAGGCAAATTTAAAGAAAGATATGTCAATTGATTTTGAAGTTAAAGCAAACTATTAAAATAAGAAATCAAAATATAATTCCAAATTAAGCTCATATTTGAAATTGATTTGTTCTGATGGAGCCAATTTTTACCATTTTTGAGCAACATCAATGCGGATATTGACAGAAAACCAAATCGAATCCGCTGATGATTTAAATAAACGTGCTTTAAATAGAAGGACGGATATTTAAGGTCAAAATCATTTATTAATACATATATAATCAAATTACATGGCGTATCGCCAATTAAACAAAGATCCATTATGACGCTTGTGACATCATTATGAAAAACGAATCCGAAAAATCCTCGTCTTCCAATCTTTCTTCAAAGGATCTCCCCGAAGATGATGTTATCCAGGAAAATATTATAACTGTTTCATCATCAGAATCATCTATGAGTCATTTTTCTGTTTCTTCAACAGATACGGTAATGCCGGCAGATTCTGCAGCACCGGTCGGTTCTGTTGCATCAGTTGACTCCGATTCTTCCGGTTCCAATCCGTCTGATTCCGATTCTCCATCGTCGCTCGAAATTTCAGATGTTTTTGTCCCGGTTGTTTCCGATGAAGTTTTGTCGGAATATCCGAACGACTCCGACTCTTCCGATCTTTCCGGAATTCCGCTCTCAACGCAAAAAGCGGTTGAGCCGACAAAAATTATCATCATCGGAACGGCGCACGTTTCTGAAAAAAGCGTGAAGGAAGTCAAAGAAACCATCGAACGGGAAAAACCGGATATTGTCGCCGTTGAGCTTTGCGCCAACCGCTACAAAAGCATCATGGAACCCGAACAAAACAAAGAAGTTTCCTTTAAGGATATTCTGTCTCCGGGTCAGACTTTCTACTATTTACTTTACGGACTTTTGTCTTATATCCAGAAAAAGATGGGCGAGGAGCTCGGTGTTCCGCCGGGAACTGAAATGTTTGCGGCCATCGACGGCGCTCAGGAAATCGGCGCGGATTTGGCGCTCATTGACCGCGACATCCAAACCACTTTCAAGCGTTTCATTGCGAAAATGAGCTTCTGGGAAAAAGTGAAAATGCTCTACGCGCTCGTCACCGGTTACCTCGGCATCGGCGGCAAAGAAGAAATGGTCGAATTCAGTTTGGATTCCATGACCGATCAAGACGTCGTTTCCGCTTTAATTGAAGAATTCAGGAAATTCTCACCGACGGCTGCGTCCGTTTTGATTGACGAAAGAGACGCTTATCTGGCCGGAAGCATTGTTCGGACCATTAAAGCTGCCGGACCCGGCAAAAAAATCGTCGTCGTCATCGGCGCCGGCCACCGCCAAGGCGTTATCAATTACCTTCACGACCCATCCACAATTCCGGATCTTGCCACATTGGTCACCATTCCCAAAAAGAGATTCAGCCTGGCCAAAATCATCAGCTACACGCTGATCGGATTGGTTCTCCTGGCGTTCTTGTACATCATTTACAGCGTCGTGACGTACCCGGACATGACGCCCGAGATTCTTCTCATCGCCTTTGCGAGCTGGTTCCTGATTAACGGCGTTCTCAGCGCGATCGGTGTACTCGTGGCCGGCGGAAAACCAAAATCAGCGTTTGTCGCCTTCATGTTGGCGTGGTTCACATCCCTCAATCCTTTGGTGGCTGCGGGCTGGTTTGCCGGACTGACGGAAGCCGCCATTCGGAAACCGACAACGAACGACTTAAAAAGAATGATGAATGCCGAAACGTTCAAAGAAATGAACAACAACCCGTTCTTCAAAGTTATTTTGGTGGCGGCGCTGGCCAACGTCGGCAGCATTATCGGTACCTTAATCGGTACCTACGTCGTCTTGCAGATTTCCGGAATCGATATTGTCGGAATCATTAAAGACGTCGTTTCCGGAATATTCTAAATCCGGAATCGGAAAATTTAATATAAATCACAATAAAAATAATCGAATCAAAAACAAAAAGTAAAACAAAAAATAAAATCAAAATAATCAAAAAACAAAACAATAGATAACGGAATCAAAACAAAGAGGAGATGAAGATGCTTAGAATTGCAAAGAATGCGACGGTTGTCGGCGACGTTGAGTTTGAGAAAAACACAAGCGTTTGGTATGGCGCTGTGATTCGTGCGGACGCCGCCAAGATGACAATCGGTGAAAACAGTAACATTCAAGACAATTGCGTTCTTCACAGTGCTTTTGATTCCCCGATCATCATCGGAAAAAACGTGACGGTTGGCCATTGCGCCGTCGTTCACGGCTGTATCATCGAAGACAATGTTCTCATCGGTATGAATTCTACCGTTCTCGATAAAGCCGTCATCGGCGAAGGCAGCATCATCGGCGCCAACGCCTTAATTCCGGCCGGCAAAATCATTCCGCCGAGAAGTTTGGTGTTGGGCGTTCCCGGAAAAGTGATCCGGCAAGTGACGGATGCGGAAGTTGAGGAAACCATCCAAAATGCGGCATGGTACGTTGATTTATCGAAAAATTTGGAAAATCAAAAATAAAAATTAAGATTTATTTTTAAAAATAGTTTTTTTAGATATAAACTATTTAACGGATTAGAGTTCTCTTTTGTTTGTTGAGATTTCAGCAAACAAAGAGATTCAGTTTCAGCGGTAACATTAATCGCTTTTGTTTTTCTTTTTTGTTTATCGTTTGTTTTCGTTTTCTTTGCGCTTTGTTTGTATTCTAAAATTACAAATCAGCAATGGAGAAATTAACATGAAAATTATACTTAAAACATTTTGTTTTCTTATGATTGCTGTCGTTTTGATGAGCATGGCTTTAGGTGATGGAAACAAAAATGATATACGCAACGATACGGATAGTTTCACACAGGAAGAAATTCAAGAACGCATTGACGCTGTTCCACCGACAAATCCGGAATTGTTGGACCAGCTTCGTCAACAAAATGGTATTTTGGCTGTTTATGGTGAAATTCCCCAAAAGAAGCAAGGAATTGAATCATATGAATGGTGGCTCAATATCAGTTCAATTGTTGATTCAATTTCAGAAGACGATGCTTTAAGGAAATACATGTCTGATAATAGTAATTTTATTATGGGATATGGCGCCATTGCCGACGGATACGTTTCAATTTTAATTCATGAAGAATTTCGGAATGATGTGACGCAAAAAGATTTGGAAAACATGAAAAATATTGTTGACCAATACGCTGCCCAAGAAGGTGTTGAAAATGTTCCGATCGTTATTTCCATCGGTACCCCGATTATATTTACAGTTGCTGAATCGCCGCGCTTTTACCCGGAAACCGACCGTTCCGCGTTCAAGCATTTGACAAACAGCGACCGCGTTCTCAAAACATCCGGTGAAGTTCCGAGAAAATCGGAAGGTGCCGATGCTCAAAGCTGGAATGAAGCTTTGGAAAAAATTGTATCCGATTTGCAATCCGATCCCGAATTTGAAAAATATTTGTCCCAAAACGGCGGCCCGATCGGAATGTTTTTCGTTGATTATGATTACATTTCCGTGATTTTATCGGACGATTCCGAATTAACAAATAAACAACTGGACGCCATCATTCAAGCAGTGACGGCTGCCGGAGAACAAAACGGCATTCAAAATATTCCGGTTGCTGTTTCCGGAAAAGCGGAAAACATCAAAAGAGAATCGGTTCCGGGATTCGAATTTTTAACGGCCATTGGTGTTTTTGCAGCGCTTTGCCTTTTCATTTCGAGTCGAAAGAAACAATAAAAACAGAAATGAAAATAAAAAACAAAAAGAAGAAATACTTATCAATCAAAAATCCGAGTTATCCCTATGAATAACACACCAACCGTTTCAATTCGTAAAGCCGTCCCCAACGACATCGACGTGGTCATGGATATTGAAAAATATTCGTTCCACCCGGAAATTGTGGAATCGGCAGATGTGTTTGCGGACCGGATTTCCGTTTTTGCGGACGGATTTTTGGTGGCGGAAATGGACGGAAAAGTCGTCGGCTACATTTCTTCCGAACTTTGGGATTATTCCGACAAAATTCCGTACGACAATTTCGGCATCAATCATTCCATTCGCGACACGCACAAGTCCGCCGGCAATGAAATTTATATTTCTTCCGTTGCGGTTGATCCGAATGTTCGCGGCGGAAAAGTCGGCAAAAAGCTTTTTTTAACGCTTTTGGAGTCGCTGACATCGGAATATGATGTTGTCAGTTCCATTCTCATCGTCAACAGCGACTGGAAAAACGCGCATGGAATGTATCAAAAAGAAGGATTTACGGAAATCGGGCAAATCAGCGGTTTTTTCCCGAAAATCAGTTCCGATCCGTTGTCAGGGACGGCTGTTATTATGCGAAAAACGATGAAATGAAAAATAAATACGATCCGCCCAGTGTGCATCATCGAGAGGCCGGGCAGATTCTGTTAAATTAATGAAGTTGATATATTATAAATTATTTTTGACTTATTTTTTGATATATATAATTCAAAAATTTATTGAATTGCTGAGATAAAATAATAATAATAAAATCACCAACAAGTGATTTGTTATGCGGTTTTAACCGCATAACAAGAATGTGTTTTTATTTTTCAAAATGTGAATTTTAATTTATACTATACTTGTATCCTTTTCATGATTTAATTTATAAATAATATCTATTTTCAAATAAATATACATAATTTATAATAAACTATTAAAAATTTTGATTTTTTATTTTTAGATAAAATCAAAAATCAATCGGAATAAAACTCATATATCTAAAAACAGATTAAATCAAACAAATTGACATTCAAATCATTCAACATTCATTTACCAATCAGGATTGAGAATTTATGACAAATATCGCAATTATCGGGGACGAGAAAACCGGGCGAACATCCCTCGCGTCCAAACTCGGCAAAAAAGGTACGGATTCCGACATCACGCTTTACGATGACGACCGCCACGAACGCAAATATGTTTACGTGGACGCGAAATCCTATCCCAAATCCATTAAATCCATCATGGCCGCCCTTAATTTGGCCGACATGGCGCTTCTTTGCGTGACGCCCAACGGCATGACGCCGCACACCGGCGAATGCATTATCGCGCTTGACCTTCTCGGCATGAAGCACGGCGTGATCGTGATTACAAAATCAGACACCAGCTACCCGATGGAAATCGACGCCTTTGCGCAAAAACTGAAGAAAATGACTGTCGGAACCGTTCTTGAAAATTGGGAAATCCAAGTCATCAACACCAACAAAGACGCGCCCAACGCTTTTGAAGGTCTGGAAGAACTCAAAAACAAAATTCACGATTTGGCTGACATTATTGAACCGGAACAAAAAACCAAAGACGCTCTTCCGCCGCGTGTCGTTATCGATCACTTCTTCAACGTGACCGGCATCGGCATCGTTGTTCTCGGAAAAGTTCTCCAGGGAACGATTCACACGCACGACAAAATCGGTCTTTGGCCGGTCGACAAAAAAATCGATATCCGTTCGATTCAGACGCATGACATTGACGTCAAATCAGCGACAACCGGCGCCCGCGTCGGTCTGGCGCTCAAAGGCCTGCTTGAGCGTGAACTCGACCGCGGCTATCTGTTGTCCAACGACGAAATCGTGGCGACGGAATTTGAAATCAATTGTACGCTCTCCAAATTCGCGAAAGCCGGCATCGAACTCGAAGACGTCGTTCACATGTTTGTCGGCCTTCAATCGGAACCCGTCCGCGTCAAAAAAATCACGGTCGGCGGCGCTGACAAGGAAAAGATTGGTGCCGGTGAATCCGGTGTTTTGAAATTGATCAGTTCCAAAAAAATCGCTTACAGCAAAGATGATCAATTCTTATTTGCCGGTCTTGAGGACAACCAACGGTTTACAGCTGTCGGAAAACCGGTTTAACTCTTTTTGAATAAAAATTATAAAAACAGACTCCGGACTTTGGCGTGTCGTCAAAAACGAATGCGATAACGCGCGCGGCGCCGCCCGCCAAAAAACAAGAAAACAAAAAAACAGAAATAAAAAAAGATAAAATAAAGAGTGAAAAACAAATTATTTGTTTTTCTTCTTTCCTTTTTTAGCCGTGCTTTCGCCAATGAGTGCATAAACCGGCGAGAATTTCGTGTACGCGGTCACGAGTCCGGCAAGTGCGGCCAAGCCGAGCAGGTACCGGAGAAGGAATCCTCTGCGGACAAAAATCAAAGCAATTAATGAAAATGAACCGATAATCGCTCTTCTGAGCCGGTCTTCTTTTCCGATGTTTCTTTCAAATTTGAAAGGTGTTTTTTCATCCAGCGTGCGCAAGCCGCCGACGCCTAAAAGGTGTTCTGCAATCATCCAAAACATATTCTGCCTCTTTGTTGAATCATTTAATAAGCCAAATATAAATATATAATTCCGATTATACAATGTATTTCAACTATAAAAATTCAATCTATTCCAAAATCCGAATTTTTCAAAATAATTTCAACATAATTTTTAATATAATTTTCAATCATAAATAAATTACAATAACATTATAATTTTACAATCATATAGTTAAATTATAGAATAACAGCGTTTACATATTACAACATTAAAATTCAAAAAAGGGTCCGTTTTCTACGCCGATTTTTGAGATTTTATACATCGGTACCCTTTAAAACAACAATAGGTATTTATAGGGGGGTTATCGTTGTAAAACTTGCTTTTGGATTATTTTGAAAAACGTTCAAGTTCAAAAAGTCTAAAACCACACATTCTATAAACCACAAACCATAAACACACACACACGAGTTTCCACGATGTGGAAACTCTTTTTTTCTTATCTTACTTTTCTCTTAGATATTTTTGGATACGTTCGCGTGTTGATTTGTGCGTTCAGCACACAAATTCCCCGTTTCGACGAACTTTTTTATACTCCGCCGTTCATTTTTGGTTTGTGAAAAATCATGGATAAAAAATTCGGCGGCGACCTTTTTGATTTTGAGCAATTCAATTTCGCGGACAGCCCCGAGCATGACGTTTCCGGACATTTTGACGGCGAAGTCGTTGAAATTTCCGAACAAGCCTTCGTTTCCATTGGAAAAGGTTTTCATTGGCTTTCTTCTCAAATCGAAAACAAAAGGACGCAAAAACCGGAAAACTTTGTTTTCCCGGTCAAGGAATTGTCCAATCTGATTTTAGTTTACGTTTTTTGGAACCGCTCATCCGTTTTTTTCCCGGCCGCAGCGGCGCTTCTCAACAAACAGCAGCCGGACGGATCATTCGGCGACATCAAAGACACGTCGCGCGCCGTTTCCTGCATTTGTACCGTTCAAAAACAGTTGGATCAAGCTTCTTCCTATCCGCAGATTCGAGATTCGTACGCCGGTTTTGATGCGGAAAATCTAAAAGAAAAGATTCAAAAAAGCGCAGAAACGGCAACACAATGGCTTTTATCCAAAAAAAGCGAATGGACGTCCGACGTTTACGATTGTGTTTACGCATTGGCAGCCATGGCTGACGCCGGTATTTTTGAAAAAGAGTTGTCTTTGAATTTGTGCGCTGACCGGCCGGAGTGGAAACATCCGGGGACGACGGCATTGATTTTGACGGCGCTTCAAAAACAGCGGGAACTTCGTTCTTTTTCCGAGGAAGAAGATTTAGAAATTTCAGCTTTTATCGACCGCAAAGCCGATTGGCTGATTTTGGAACGCAAAGACGGCTTTTGGAATCACACGGCGACCAGCTGTTTGGTGCTGGCGGCGTTGTCCCGCATCGATAATCCGGCCTGCGTTGCTTCCGTTCCGTGGCTTTATTTGATCCAGGAAAAAAACGGGTCGTTTGAAAACGATTTGAACAAAACGTGTTTGGCGGTTTTGGCGGAATCGTACATGTCCAAGTTTTTGTATTGATTTTTTTCATTTTTATTTTTCATTTTATTTAGCGAGCGGCGCCGCGCGCGTTACGGCACACACTTTTCCCGACCCGTAAAAACGGGGATCAATTTCATTTTTATTTTTAAATTTATAAAAACAGAGAGTTGATTTTTGGGTGGGAAAGTATTAATTAAAAAAATAACTTATAGTACCAAACTTTCCATTGGAACAGGAAAACAGACGCAATAAATCGGCAAGGAGATCTGGTCAGGTAGATCGAATGGACTCTAGATCCGTTTAGCCGGGTTAGATTCCCGGGGTCTCCGTTTACATTTTATTATTTTTTAAAACCAAACAAGGATTGATCACATGGACCGCCCGAATCTTGAAAGACTTGTCAAACTCAACGGCGTTTGGCTTTCCCGAAAAGATGTCTTGCACGGCGTGGCCAAATATGAAACGTCCCGCATGAACATCCGCATCACAACGGATTGCGGCGAAGTGATCACCGCACACAATTCTCGGAACAGCGCGTCGGCGCGTTCCCTGCGCAATTCCAAATACAAAAAAGTTTGCAAAAAATGCAAGCTGGCGGAAGAGCGGATCGACCGTTTCGTGTCCAAAAATTTCCACGAACACATCACGTTTGTCGAACCCGTTGCCAAAGCGTCCGCCCCGAAAAAAGTCGGCAAGAAAGATACGGCCAGACCGGTTCCGGTCCCGCCGGCTCAAACAGCTAATCCGGCAGCAGCAATGCAAACGGCAACTCAAACAACTGTATCTCAGACAGTTGCAGCTCAAACAGCAACGCAATCTGCAGTTCAGACAGCAGCTGTTCCAAAAACAGCGGCAAACGCAACAGGAAGTCAAAATATGACAAACGCTGAACCCAAACCGAAAAAGGCGTTTTCGCCGTCACAGCTGAGCCGGCTCGAATCTTTATTGGTTTCCGGCGATGAATTTGATCTGGAAAAGACGGACATGGATTTTTCCGAATTGGAATCCGTTCTGGTCGCCCGCCGCAAACAGGAACTTTGCGATTTGTACGCGAACAGCCGCGAACACATGCTGGCGAAATTGGAGCGTGACATTTCCGCCTTTTTGATTTCCAAAGGATTTATTGAAATCAAGTCCTCGATTCTGATTCCGGAAGAATACATTCTTCGCATGGGGATTGACAAAGATGAAGAGCTGTCCAAACAGATTTTCCGGACGGACGACAACATGTGCCTGCGCCCGATGCTGGCGCCTGTGCTTTACAATTATCTGGCCCGTTTTGATAAAATTCTCCCCGATCCGGTGAAGATTTTTGAAATCGGTCCCTGCTACCGCAAAGAATCCGATGGCAGCAGCCATCTGGAAGAGTTCACGATGGTCAATTTCTGTCAGATGGGGGACGGCTCCACACGCGAAAACCTGGTGAAATTGCTGGATGAATTTTTGACGTATCTTGACATCGATTACACAATTGAAGGCGACGAATGTATGGTTTACGGCGCGACGGTCGACGTGATGCACGGCGATATGGAATTATCGTCCGCGGTTGTCGGTCCGGTTCCGATGGACATCGACTGGGGCGTCAGCAAACCGTGGATCGGCGCCGGCTTTGGTCTCGAACGCCTCTTAAAAGCGCGCCACAACTTTAAAAATATCAAGCGCGGAAGCCGTTCTGAATTCTATTACAACGGCATTTACACCAAATTATAAGACGGCAGGCAATCTTGATTGTTCTGTTATCTTCATTCTAAGATCATTTTTAAAATTGAATCAAATTCAATCAAATAGAATTAAATAAAATTAAAACCGGTTGCCGGTTTTTCAAATCTTTCTTGGGGGATCAGATTTGGCAGATTATTTTAAAAACATGAGCGAAGCGGACATATCGAGGTTTGTGTCCGACGTCATTTCCAAAAAACCGATTTCAGACGAAACAATTAAAAGCATGCTTTCCGCGACCGATGAAGAAAGCCTTCAGAAAATGTTTTCGGCCGCCAGAGCCGTTCGCAATCACTTTTTTTCAAACAACGTCTACCTTTACAGTTTCGTTTATTTTTCCACTTACTGCAAAAACAAATGCGCTTTTTGCTATTACCGCGCCGCCAACAAGATTGACCGCTACCGTTTAACGCCGGAAGAACTTCGGGACATGTGCAAACAGCTGAAAAACGAAGGCGTTCACATGATCGATTTGACGATGGGCGAAGATCCGCATTTCCACGACCACCCGGAAAACTTAATCGAGTTTGTGACAATCGCCAAAGAAACCGCCGGCCTTCCGGTTATGATTTCTCCCGGCGTTGTCGACGACAAATTCATCGAACAGTTGGCCGCCGCCGGTGCCAATTTTTTTGCGCTTTACCAGGAAACATATCAGCAAAACCTGTATGAAAAACTCCGCATCGGTCAATCATTTGACGGACGCATTCAAGCCAGAACCGCGGCGAGAGCCGCCGGTATGTGCGTTGAAGACGGCATGTTAACCGGTTTTTCAAAATCCGTTCTCAACACCCCGGATTTCGTCGTCGACGATGTCGAAGCAGCCCTGTTATCGCTTCGGGAAATGCAAAAGTTCAACGCTGATCAAGTCCGTGTGATGACATTTGAGCCGCAGCCCGGAACGCCGCTTGAAGAAACGATTCAAGCGCCGTATTTGATGGAAATTAAGATCATTTCCGTTCTCCGGTTCCTGTTCCCGGACCGCTTGATTCCGGCGTCGCTGGACGTCGCCGGTATTGACGGCATGGTGGACCGGCTCAACGCCGGCGCCAACGTGGTGACATCGATCATTTCAGCAGATTCCACACTGGAAGGCGTTGTTAATTTTGACCGCGACGTGCCGCTGTCAGCCCGCAAACGCGACGCGAAAAGCGTGATCGAACGGTTGAAAACGATGGGCATGCAGCCGGGAACGCAAGCGGATTTTGAGAAATATTTGAAACGGAATCAGTAAATACAGAACCGGAACACGCAACATTCAAAATAAAATTTGTGTCACCATTGGTGACACAAATAAAAAATAAAATGTTTTAAACAAATATTAATTCTCTTATTACTGTTTTTTGTTTTTATTATTCTTTTATTTTCAAATTGATTATAATAGAATGTCAAAAAATTAAAAATGTTTATAAAACTCAGTCTCTTTTCAATACAAAATGAAAGGAGATGAAACGATGAGTCATGATATTATTCCGTATGCCGATGCAATTATTCACATGATTGAAGAATCTCGGCTCAATGTTTTAAAGAGTGTTAATGCTGAATTAATCAAACTTTACTGGCGAGTTGGAGAATATTTGAGCAACGAAAGTTCAAAATCTTTATGGGGCAGTTCTTTCATTGATGAAACAGCTCGGCGAATTCGAGAAAATAATCCTGAAATAAAGGGATTTGACCGGCGAAATTTGTATCGTATGAAACAGTTTTATGAAACATATAAAGACAACGAATTTGTGTCACCACTGGTGACACAAATCAGCTGGACAAACCACTTGCTTATTTTATCAAACACGAAAAGCATGGAAGAGAAGGAATTTTACATTAAATTGTGTCTTCAAGAGAAATACAGCAAACGAGAACTTGAGCGGCAATTCGGAAGCTGCTATTATGAACGATATCTTCTTTCTTCAAAGAAAACGGCATCAACGATGTTGCCGGAAAATATAAAAAACGGTTTCTTTGATAAATACGTCTTGGAATTTTTAGATTTGCCGGACGGGTATTCAGAGAATGATTTTAAAAAAGCAATCATTCAAAATTTAAAAAATTTCTTATTAGAACTTGGAAGAGATTTTTCTTTTATCGGGGAAGAATATCGTATTCAAGTTGGAGACACGGATTTTTATATTGATTTGTTGTTTTATCATCGGGCTTTATCATGTCTTGTTGCTTTTGAATTAAAAATTGACAATTTCAAACCTGAATACCTTGGAAAAATGAATTTTTATCTTGAATCTCTTGACAGGGAACACAAAAAACCAAATGAAAATCCGAGTATTGGTGTCATTCTTTGTGCAACGAAAAACGATGAGATTGTTGAATACGCCATGAGTAAAAGCTTATCACCGGCATTGGTTTCTGAATACACACTACAGTTAATTGATAAAAAACTGCTTGAACGAAAATTACGGGAATTTAAAGAGCTTATACCTGAAAATAAGACAGACATTTTAAATAAATAAATTGTGTCACCACTGGTGACACAAATAGAGCCATTCGCTTGATTACATTTTAGGTTAAAGTGTTGGAATATTAAAGAGATGAAATTTATGCAAAATAAAATGAAAATGAATCAAATGACCGAATCCGAAATCACTGAATTTTTGGAAAAAGCGCCGGTCGGACGGATTGCCACCCAAAACGAAAACGGATTTCCATATATCGCGCCGATTCATTTCGTTTATTACAATCAGAAAATTTACATCCACGGGCTGCCCAAAGGACAAAAAATCGACAACATTCTGGCTCATCCGAAAGTCGGTTTTGAAATTGATCAAATGGACGGTCTCAACATTTCCGCTGAAAGAAAGGCAGCGTGCGGGATCGGAACTTATTACTCCAGCGTCATCATTCTCGGAAACGCAAAGATGGTTGACGACGCCGATTTGAAAGATAAAGTTCTCCGGCTGACGGTTGAAAAATACGTGCCGGATTACCCGAAAATTCCGTTTGGGGTGATGATTGAAAAGACAGGGATTATTGAAATTGAAATTGTCGAATGCACCGGAAAACGGCGCAAATAATTGTGGTGCCGCTGCGTCCGTGCGCGTTATGGCAATGATTTTTAAAAATGGAAAAATCAGTACGTCAATTCATTTTCGATAACCATTGAAATAATGCCGTGTTCCCTTTCGTACAAATTGATATCAGCAGATAATTTATTCCATAATTTTTTGGCGCCGACCGGCGACAAAATAAGCAAACCGTCGGAATAATAATTCCATTTTTCATTTTCGGAATCGTATGACTTTTCATTCAAAAGTTCATATCGGAAATCTTGGTCCGTCGCGCCGCCGGCAATATTGGTGACATAAAATTTGGGAAAAACCGGAACCCGAATAATGGATTTTTTTTCGAATAATTCTTGATTTTCGTTTTCCATTTAAGCAGCTCCTGATTTAATTTTTTCAGTTTTAAAAGCATCGTATTTTAAAGTTTCAGATATTGGAATATTGGACTCAAATAAATTTTTCCGGGTTGTTTCAACCGTTTGATTTTTTTCTTTTTCGTCTTTAAACTCTTCCTCTATTCTTTCTTCCATTATTCTTCTGCTTTCTTTGAGCATTTCAAATGTTTCCATCCATTCGTCGTATGTCATTTCTCTTGTGTTGTTTGAATTTGAATCGTCCATTGTCATCCTTTTCCCTCCTGTTTGTTATTTTTTATCAATCGTACATCTTCAAAATCGAATAAACAAGCATGGCGTCAATGTGATTTAAGGCTTTTTAAATAAAGTTTAAATGTATAATTTTCAAATATTTAAAAATCGAAAACAAGAAAATAGATTGGCGGTTCGTTGCACCGCCGCGTCCGCGCGCGTTACGGCAATCGTTTTTTAAAAACAGTTTAACAAAAACAGTCTGCAACTTTCATTTTTAAATAAAAAAAGCCGGCAGCAAAACTTTGCTGCCGGCGATTTTCATTACTTTTCGTTATTTACAGCAAGCTTACTGGAAATATTTGTCGCGTGCGGCCACCATTGTTTTGATGTTGGCGAGCGGGGTCATCGGTGCAATACCGCATCCCGGTGCGAGAACACCGACGCCGGCGTCAAGCGCTTGGTTGACGGCTTCGGTCACTTTGGCTTCGTCGCCGCTTAAGAGAACGAACGGGCTGGACACGTTTCCGATGATAATGGCGCGTCCCTTGGTGAGTTCAACGGCGCCTTTAACGTCTTCGACTTTTTCTTCAATGCTGAGTCCTTTGCAGTGGCAGTCGGCCATGTCGTTTAAGATCGCGGTCACGTTGCCGCAGACGTGCAAAACCACCGGCACTTTGACTTTGTCAGCGAATTCGGTGATGGCGCCCATGAGTTTGTCATGGAAGTCTTGCGGGCTCATGAGGTCCGGAGAAGAAACCGGGTCGGCGATACAGATGATGTCGGCGCCGGCGTCTGCCATTAAGTTGGCGTATTCGATGGCGGCGACGTTCGCAAAGTCAATGACTTTTTTGAGGTCTTCCGGTTTTTTAATGGACCATTTCATAAATGATTTCACGCTGCAGAGGTCGGAAGCGAGGGTGATCGGTCCTTCCATACCGCCGATGATCGGGACATCCGGTCCGACGTGTGCGCGGACGAGTTTGATGGCTTCGATAACGGCCGGAATTCTGGCGGTGGATTTTAAATCCGGTTTGGTCATGCCGTCAAGCATTTCCGGTTTTTCGTACGGGTGAGCGGTCACGGACGGTTGTCTGTTCTTGGTTCCCATGTTGACTTCACAGCCCATGGCTTCCGCGAGAACGGTTAAACAGTACGGGACTCTGACGGCTTCAAGTCCGCCAAGTTCGTGGGCCGCGATGGCCAAGTCCGCCATCATTTTGGCGTTGGATTGAGATTCCGGCCACGGCGCGTTCACGGCGTCCATCAGTTCAACAATTCCGGTTTGGGTCACGGAGACAACCGGTGTTTTTTCCACAGCTTCGCCGTTTAAGGCTTTTAATAAATTTTCTTTAAGCGTTGTCATATTTTTCAATCCTTCCTGAAAATAGTCAAATACCCTATAACTTTATTCCTTTTAACGGTTACGGAATGAAGTTATAAATTGAACGTCCGACAATAAAATAACTTTACGGGATTAAAAAGATAACCCAAAAATAATATTAAAATCAAACTTTAAATGATAATACTCACATATAATAAATTTAAAAATAGAATCTGCAATGAGATTTTTGAATTTTAATTTATATTTGATTTATATTTAATTTATAATTCAAATCCCTTCCAAAATCCTTTTATTTTATTATTTTAATGGAATTTCCCCAAATTAAATTTCTTCCATCAATATTTCTTCAATATTCATCTCATTCATAATCATTTCATTCATAATCATTTATATTTTAAACAACATCGGAGGCAAATATTTTGAAACTCATCGGAACGCAATCGAAAGGAATTAAGGCACCTATTGTTAAAGAGGGAGACGATTTGGTTCAAATCGTCGTCGATTCCGTTCTTGCGGCAGCCCAATCGGAAAACTTTTCTTTGTCGGACGGCGACGTGGTTGGTGTGACGGAAGCGGTCGTTGCGCGGACGCAGGGCAATTACGCCACCATCGACCAGTTGGCCAAAGACGTCGCCCAAAAGTTTCCGGACGGCGAAGTCGGCGTGATCTTCCCGATCCTCAGCCGCAACCGTTTTGCGATCATGCTCAAAGGAATCGCCCGCGGCGTCAATAAATTGTATTTGATGCTGAGTTTTCCCAACGACGAAGTCGGCAACGAGCTCATCAGCATGGATATGATTGAAAAAGCCGGTTTGGATCCGTATGCTGATGTTTTGTCGGAAGCCGAATTCAGAAAACACTTCGGTACCATTAAACATCCGTACACCGGCGTCGATTATGTGGATTATTACAAAAGTTTGGCGCACAACGACAACATTGAGATCGTTTTTGCCAACAACCCGCGTGCGATTTTAAAGTACACGCCGCACGTTCTTTGCGCTGACATTCACAACCGTGAGCGCACAAAACGCGTTTTGAAAGCCGCCGGCGCCAAAACCGTTTACGGCATGGATGATTTACTGAACAAACCGATTGACGGCAGCGGCTACAATCCGGAATTCGGCATTCTCGGCGCCAACAAAGCCACCGAAGAAACCATCAAACTGTTTCCGCGCGAATGCAACGTGTTCGTCAACGCTGTTCAGCAAAAATTCAAAGACAAAACCGGCAAGCGGATCGAAGTTTTGGTTTACGGCGACGGCGCTTTCAAAGACCCGGTTTGCGGTATTTGGGAACTGGCCGACCCGGTCGTGTCTCCCGGTTACACCGATGGTCTTCTCGGAACACCCAACGAATTGAAGCTGAAGTATTTGGCCGACAACGAATTCAAAGAACTCAAAGGCGACGAACTGAAAGCGGCCATGTGCGAAAGCATTCGCTGCAAAAAAGACTTGACCGGAAAAATGGAATCTCAAGGCACGACGCCGAGAAGATACGTGGATTTGATCGGCAGCTTGTGCGATTTGACCAGCGGCAGCGGCGATAAAGGCACGCCGTTCATTTTGATTCAAAACTATTTCGACAACTATGCAACGGAATAATTCCGTTGCTTTTGTTTTTTTATTTTATTTCTTTTTTATTTTGTTTCTGTTTGGTTTTTACAGCGCCGGCATCGCGCGCGTTATAGCGATCATTTTATTTATTTATTTTTAAAATCAGGTTCCTGTTTTTCTTTAACAATTTTACACTTTTTCGTCCGAGTTTTTGTCGGAATTCGTATTTTTGATAAAAAGCAGAGCTATGGTGCTTTAAAAAAGGAAAAAAGAATTCAGGCAAAAATGCCTGAATAAATTGACAAAATAAATTTTTACAAATCCGAAATCGGATAGTTTTCCATCAGATCCCGGCTTTCTGTGAGCAAATCATAAACGATGGCAAAAGGCTCTTCGTCGACGCCCATCGCAAATCCGCGGCCGATGAGAAGGGAAATGAAATACTCTTCCCAGCTGGCGAATTGTTCTTTGGCAAGCGCTGAGGCTTTTTTCAGATAATCCCAGGCTTCATCTTCGCTGATGAAATCGACGTGCGCAAAGATTCTTGCCAAATAGCCGATCCGGTCGATGTCCCAGGCGCCGACGGAATCGCAGGCTTCCACGAGCTTTTCCGGCAATTCGAGAATTTCGATTAAGCCTTCAACGGTCGTTTCATAATTTTCGATGTCTTCTTCATCAAGGCCGCATTCTTTTCCGATTTTGTAAGACAAAAAGTCTTCCTGGTAAACTGCAGCATGGCCTTCCGCCATCAGCCAGTTCATGGTTTCAATGGCGTCGTTGGGCGTGTTGATGTCCCACGCTTCCGAAAGTTCAATCAGATAGTCTTCCGGTTCGCCGGTGAGCGCCAGCGTTTCGTACGGTTCGCCGTTGGTGCCGATTAAAACGGCGCCGACCATGAGATATTTGGCCAATTCCGGGGCGACGGCGTGTTCCGCTAAGAATTGTTCGACTTCTTCATCCGACATGACATCGCCGTACATCAAATTTTCGTAAGCGTCTTCCAGCGCTTCCAAATCGGCCAAATTGAAATTTTGACCCATAGCCGCCTGCATTTGTTCTTGAATTTGCTTTTGGATTTCAGCCACCATTTTTTGGTATTCCGGCGACATCTCATCAAATCCTTCGCCGTCAATTTCGAAATCGATTTCCATTTCTTCGTCAATTTCGACGATGAGTTCGTCGTCCGTTTCATTTGCGTCCGGCTTGCAGCCGCATGTTTTCTTTTGATTTTCAGTCATTTGTCCTCACTCCTCTATAAAATATTTTTTAAATTTTATAATAATATGTTTTATTTTATTAATATTTTCCGACAATCTGAATTAAAGTTAGGGTGAAAGTAGAAGATAAAACTACTGAAAATAAATCGAAACAAAATGAATAAAAAGGCAAAAAATAAAAGGGTCACGATAAGAACAACCAAATAAAATGGTGTTCAAATCATGATCATGCAGATGAAAAACAAATACATTTACCGTTCTAAAATTTCTGAATCCAAATTTCGGCAAATTGTGAAGCTTTTTGC
>NZ_JAWDKD010000008.1:0-143657 GCF_032714475.1 Methanolapillus africanus
AATCAACCGGAATTATTACTGGCAACTATATTTCATTTGCCTGCACAGCTTTTATTTAATATTGTTTGGAAAGTTTAAAACTAAATTTGATTTTGGCCAAGGATTACAATCAAACGAAAAGAGCGCCATCTCAAAAATCATATCGAAATATGACCTTTGGAAAAACTACCAATTTCTATTTTGTTTGCTTTCGCTTGCATTCACATTTGGTTTTAATGTTTCAATTCACTCGTTCACGAGTGATTTTTTTACCTTAACTTTGGTTAAGATGATAAAAACCACCGTCAGAGTTTACCGAAACATCAGGTCACATATCAGTCAAGGAAAAAACTCCCGACCTCATTATAATTTATGATTTGAATTTATCTCGTGCTTGCGATTTTGCACCGCAACACAGGAGTTACTTCAAAGAGCTTTGTGATATTTAAAGGTTTTCACTGAGCTTTTGAAACACATTGAATCAAACAAATTTGATTCATTTTTTGCCTTTCAATTCCAACGAATTGAAGGAATCCCAAAGAGTTGGGGTTAATATTTAAAGGTTTTGGCTATTGATTTTTATAAAAATAAAGTAGGCTTAAACACACCAAAAATATATTAAAATAGCTGATTTTTGTTTCATAAGTTTATTGAAATTGAAAATGGAATCAAGAAAATGAAGGAAAAGAAAACTACCAAAAATTATGACATGAATGTGATTTTTGGAGCAATAAACAGTATTGTTATTTTGGCAGATATTGAAAAATTTAAATCGTGGTTAATGGAAGAGCACCACATCAGCCCAACCGATTTTGAAAACAATCTGTTTATAGGATACCGATACTCCATTGAAACTTTAATACGTACCCTTATGTGGTGGGTGGAATCTGAAAATTCATTTGGGTTTGAAGAGGATGAATATTGCTACAGAGCTCATTATGTAGGAATAAACATAGAGAAAATTCCAAACACGTGCGACAAAACTAAAGTTTTGAAAAAGATATATTTTGAACTTAAAAAAATTGAAAATACAACAAACTCACTTCAATTTGAAAAACAAGTGAAAAACCTACAAAAATCAATTTTAGACCCATTTTTACATATTTTTAAAAATGATGTGAAGGCATTCAACAAATTAAATTTGAAAAAAAGAGAGGCTTTGAGATACAGTTCGATGTATGTGACATACATTTTTTTAAATGATACACAATACATGGAACCACGAGGATTTTATGTTTCTATACTTAATAATGACAAAAGAGATCAAAAATCCCTATTAGAAGGATACAAATATTCCATTCAATACCTTTGGACAAAATTATTAGGAGAAATATATAAAGAAACAAGCATCAATCAGATTCATCTTACAAAAGTTTGGGCACAAAGTTTTGATAGCTATTTAGATCAAAAAGATACTCTTGTAAAAGAGATTTCATTTGATAGCTATTTTGGGATTATCAAAAGAGAGGTGGTAGAAAAACATATAGAAAACAAAATGAAAGATATATTTGACCCAGTATTTTTATTGAAGAAAAAAGGACCAGATAAACAAATACTAAAACGCTTGATAAGTAATTCACTTCCAGATATTGAGCTAACAACTCAGGAAAAGGTAGATCAGCTAACTTTATGGTATGACAAAATAGAAATGTTGACATCTTCAAAGTTAGATACATTCAATGGTGTGAATACATTTATTCAATTATTACTTGGAGCTGTTGAAATTAAAAAACTTCAAGGCGTAGAAGAAAAAGTGTATGTTAGAAAATTTGTTCACCCGAATATGATAATAAAAAATAATGGCATTGTAAAACAGGACCAAGGGAATGACTACAGCTATGGAATATTAATAGACACTTTTGGCAGCTTTGGGACTGACTACTCGGGGTGGGTAATATTCTATGATTGTTGTACAGATTATTCCGGGTTTGGAGGAACTGAGCATGAAAATGCGGAAGGAATAATTAGATTACGAGAGAACGAGATTAATTTAGATAGATTGACAATTGACAAGAATGAATTATATGATATTTTTTCAGAAAAGATAACAAAACGATACCATGAAGAAGATGAATACATAGAACACCAGATGGTAAAATACAATGATTTTGAAAATATAAAAAACAAATATAAAAATCTTGAAACAAAATTTTATGAAGCAAAAGGAATGCTGGTAGAGTTATTAAAATATTATATTGAGTCTTCAGCCATACAAAAACTGGAACCAAGAGAGATCAAAATTGAATGGGACTAGAAATGTAAGAGAGAGCAGTTTGAC
Source organism: Methanolapillus africanus (assembly GCF_032714475.1). Taxonomy (NCBI): domain Archaea; kingdom Methanobacteriati; phylum Methanobacteriota; class Methanomicrobia; order Methanosarcinales; family Methanosarcinaceae; genus Methanolapillus; species Methanolapillus africanus. Next base: position 2,258 of record NZ_JAWDKD010000008.1, read on the forward strand.
ATTTGGATCGAAACAAAAGATAAAATAAAAATATTTGAATGTAAAGCAAATTCATTAAATCAAAATTGGGCAGAGGAAAGAAAAAATTCAATAAGAAAAGAAAATATAATAAAAACAGATATTAACAAGGAGATAGAAACTGTTTTTTGTTGCTATAGAGAACCTGAGAATTTAGATTTAAAAATGAAATTCGATGTACTTCCAATTCGTCCAGAGTTTATATACTCAGATTTAAGGAGTAAAAAGGGGGATAAATTGAAAACTATTTTTGAGAAATAAAACACAACCTTAATAATCCATTAAATAATTTTAACCCCCCGTTTATTCATATAGATAGAATAATAAATCAACATCCATTATCATAAATTTATTATTATCCAATATTCACCAAGAATTACCAAACGGAGTCAACAACCATGGAATATTACCTGAAATGCATCGAATGTGGTGCCGAATTTGATAAAAAAGAAATCATTTACACCTGTACAAAATGCAACGGTCTTCTCGATGTCATTTATGATTACAATGAAATCAAAAAGAACATGGACATGAACAAATTAAAAACCGAAGCGCCCTCCGTTTGGAAATACAAAGACTTGCTTCCGGTCGGCATCGAGCCCGTCAGCATCCGCGAAGGCGGCACGCCGCTTTACAAATGCGACCGTCTCGCCAAAAAAATCGGCGTCAAAGAACTTTATGTGAAACACGAAGGCATGAACCCGACCGGATCCTTTAAAGACCGCGGCATGACTGTCGGCGTCTCAAAAGCCATCGAACTCGGCATGAAAACGGTTGCTTGCGCCTCCACCGGAAACACATCGGCCGCTCTTGCCATTTACGGCGCCAAAGCCGGAATACCGTCGGTCGTTTTGTTGCCGGCCGGCAAAGTCGCGCTCGGCAAAATCGGACAAGCCCTCATGCACGGCGCCAAAGTCATCATGATCAAAGGAAACTTCGATGACGCGCTCCTCCTCGTCCGTGAACTGTGCAACCAAGAACCCATTTACCTTTTGAACTCCATCAACCCGTACCGGTTGGAAGGACAAAAGACAATCGCCTTTGAAATCGCCGACCAGCTCGGATTCAAAGTGCCGGACCGCGTCGTTTTGCCGGTCGGAAACGCCGGAAACATCACCGCGATCAACAAAGGATTCAAAGAATTCGTGACGCTCGGCATCACCGACCGCCGCCCGAAAATGACCGGCATTCAAACGGAAGGCGCATGCCCGATCGTCAAAGCCATCAAAAGCGGCGCCGACAACATCACGCCGGAAAAGAACCCGGAAACCATCGCCACCGCGATCCGCATCGGCGACCCGGTCAACGCCAGAAAAGCGCTTGCCGCCATTCGTGAATCCGGCGGGACCGCCGAATCCGTGACTGACGACGAACTCGTCCAAGCGCAAAAAGATTTGGCGCAGCTCGAAGGCATAGGCGTCGAACCGGCCAGCGCAACCTCTGTGGCCGGACTCAAAAAACTCGTGGACGCGGGCATCATTTCAAAAGACGAAACCGTCGTCTGTGTGACCACCGGACACCTGCTCAAAGACCCGGAAGAAGTCATCAGCGTTTGCATCGAACCGGTCGTCGTCGAGCCGACCATCGAAGCTTTGAGAAAAGCCATTTTCTCATAATTTTTATTTAATTTTTTTATATTCTTACCTTTTATTTCTTTTTTATTTTTTATTATTTTATTTGACTCATCTCAAAAAATAACATCATTCGGGAAGGGAAAACATGCAGGACGATTACGATATATTGGAAACGGAAAAAAAGTGGCAGGAGACGTGGCAAAAAAACAAGATTTTTGAAGCCGACCCCGCGCCCGGACAAGAAAAATATTTTATCACCATCCCGTTCCCCTACTTAAACGGAAACCTGCATGCCGGACACACCCGAACCTTCACGATCGGCGACGTCGTTGCCCGCTACAAACGTATGCAAGGCGCCCATGTCCTCTACCCGATGGGTTTTCACGTTTCCGGAACGCCGATCGTTGGCCTCGCCGACTTGATTCACGAACGTGACCCGCAAACCATGGAAGTTTATACGAAATACCACCAAATTCCGGCGGAAATTTTGCCGACGCTGGACGATCCTGAAAAAATCGTCGATTACTTCAAAGTCGAAGCTGAAAACGCCATGAAAATCATCGGCTATTCCATCGACTGGCGCCGTAAATTCACCACCATGGACCCCGCGTTTCAAAAGTTTATCGAATGGCAATACGTTACCCTTTATGACAAAGGACTCATCAGCAAAGGCTCCCACCCCGTGAAATGGTGTCCGCATGACAACAATCCGGTCGAAGACCACGACATTTTGCGCGGCGAAGAAGCCACCATCGTCGAATACACGCTCATCAAATTCCGGCACAAAGACTTGATTTTCCCGTGCGCGACCCTGCGCCCCGAAACCGTCTACGGTGTCACGAACCTGTGGCTGAATCCCGACATCGAATACGTCAAAATCAAAGTCGAAAAAGACGAACTTGAAGAATATTGGATCGTCAGCAAAGAAGCCTACAACAAACTCAAATACACAGACTGGACCGTTGAATTCATCGAAACCTGCAACGCCAAAGACCTCATCGGCCTGGAACTCAAAAACCCGTCGACCGACAACACAATCGTTGTTCTGCCGGCGTCCTTCGTCCGCGGCAACAACGGCAGCGGCGTTGTGATGAGCGTTCCGGCGCACGCCCCTTACGACATGCTGGCGCTTCGCGACCTTTATGACAAAGACTTATCCGCTTACAAAATTACCAAAAATATCCGCGACATCCAACCGATTGCCGTCATCGACGTGCCCGATTATGGCGAATTTCCAGCAGCCGACGCCATTGCCGAACTCGGGGTTGTTGATCAAAAAGACCCGAAAGCCGAAGAAGCCACCAAAATCATTTACCGGCGCGAGTTCCACGGCGGAACGCTCAAAGACATCACCGGCAAATACAAAGGTATGCCGGTTTCCAAAATTAAAGACCGTTTGACGCAAGACTTCATTGCCCAAGGCATCGGCGACGTGTTCTACGAGTTCAGCGAACCGGTGCAATGCCGCTGCGGAACGATGTGCGTCGTCAACATGGTCAAAGGCCAATGGTTCCTCAACTATTCCAAACCGGAATGGAAAGACCAAGTTTACAAATGCCTCTCCCAAATGGACATCATCCCGCCGGAGCTGCGCACCGAATTTGAAAACAAAATCGACTGGCTGAAAGACAAAGCCTGTGCCCGGACGAAAGGCCTCGGCACCAAGCTGCCGTGCGACCCGCAATGGCTCATCGAATCGCTCGGCGATTCCACAATCTACATGGCCTACTACACGATTTCCAAATACATCAACGACGGAACGCTCACCCTTGAGGTGCTGACGCCGGAATTTTTCAATTATATCTTCTTTGATCTCGGAAAAGAAAGCGACGTCGTCGCCCAAACCGGCCTTTCCGCCGAACTGATCACGCAAATCAAAGACGAATTCAACTACTGGTATCCGGTCGACTTGCGTTCCTCCGGAAAAGATTTGGTGCCGAACCATTTGCTTTTCTTTTTGTTCCACCACGTGGCGCTCTTTGATGAATCCAAATGGCCCAGAGCCATTGCCATTAACGGATTCGTGTCCTTGGAAGGACAAAAGATGAGCAAATCCAAAGGACCGCTTCTGACGCTCAAACAAGCCGTTGACGAATACGGCGCCGACGTCACCCGCATGTATATTTTGTCGGCCGCCGAACAAATGCAGGACGCCGACTGGAAACGCGAAGGCATCGAGTCCGCGAAAACGCAAATCGGACGGTTCTACACCTTCTCCAACCAAATTATCGAAAGCGGATGCAAGATTCCGGAAAACGAGGAATTGAGCCACATTGATCAATGGATTGAAAGCCGGATTCAAAAATACGTCCGCGACGTCAACAACGCCTTTACGGAAATCCACACGAGAGACGCGATTCAAAACGCGTTCTTCTTGATTTACAACGACATCAAATGGTACCACAAGCGCGGCGGCGAACGCTGTTTGACGGAAGTCGTCGAAACCTGGACCAAATTGATGGCGCCGTTTACGCCGCACATTTGCGAAGAGATTTGGAGCCGCCTCGGCCACACCGAATCGATTGCGTTTGCGCCGTATCCGGTGGAAAATGAAGATTTCATTAACGAGCCGGCGGAAGTCGCCGAAGACATCGTCGTTAAGACCTTGTCCGACATTGAAGAAATCATCCGGGTCGCCAAAATCGAGCCCAAGAAGATTTATTTGTACACAACGCCGGAATGGCGCGTCAACGTCCTGAAAAAAGCCGCCGACATGGAAACAACAGACGGCATCGACGTCGGAAAATTGATCAAAATCTGTATGGAAGATTCAGACATCCGAACGCGCGGCAAAGACGCACAAAAATACATTCAAAAAGCCGCCGGCGAAGTGCGCGGATCATCCGTTGACGTTGCCGTCAACTATTTGAACGCCAACCTGGACGAGAAACAGATTCTGGAAGAAGCAAAGGCTTTCATCGAAAAGGAAACCGGATGCGAAGTTCAAGTTTTCAGCGCCAAAGAAATCGACGCCAAAACGGCTTACGACCCGGAAAATAAATCCAGATTCGCCGAACCGATGCGCCCGGCCATTTACATTGAGTAAAATGAAAATGAGAGCCTAAAAAGTTAAAAATAAAAGCTTTTTTAAACAAATCAAGCAAACCATCCCGCAAAATCAGACGCTTTGCGTCTGTATTTTGCGGAATACCATATGCAAGATACATTCCAATTTATAGTACAGATTATTATTTTTAAATTCCAATTTGCACCTACAGGTGACTGTTTTTAGATTTTAGTTTGCACCTACCGGTTCCAACAATACAGATATTTCCTAATCCGATTTGCATCTGCAGTTCGCTATCTGCAAAATACAGACGCGAAACGCGTCTGATTTTGCAGGGCTTTTGCATGAAATATCCAAAAAAAACGAACGCTGCTTTTTAAAAACTTAAAAGGAAAAATTGTCGTCATAACGCGCGCACCGCCGCCCGCCCAAAAAACAAAAACCCTGAATTTTAAACCACGCATTTTGGATACCCTTATATCTTTTTGACTCGATTCCCTATTACTTGGTGCTTTTCATGGTTCGACAAATTCTCAAAGATTATCACGTCAAAGGCGGCCGCATGGACCAGCATTTCCTGGTTGACATCCACGCGCTTGATTCTATTGCCGAAGCCGCCGACCTCTATCCGTCCGACATTGTTCTTGAAATCGGAGGCGGCATCGGAAATTTAAGCGAGCGGATCGCTCCGAAAGTGTCCAAACTGATCATCGTCGAACTGGATCCGAAAATGGTTGCCGTCCTCAAATCCCGGCTGGCTGTTTTTTCAAACGTCGAGATTATCCACGCCAACGTCATGGACGTCGATTTTACCGCGCTCGGGTTTAATAAAATCGTCGCAAACCTGCCATATTCGATTTCATCCGACATCACACTCAAAATGCTGCAGCACGATTTCGATGCGGCCGTCCTGATGTACCAATACGAATTCGCCAAACGGCTGGTAGCGCCGGCCGGCGGCAAAGAGTACGGTCGGCTTTCCGTTCACACGCAATACAAAACGGACGCCGCGTTTCTATTGAAAGTCCCCAAAGGCGCCTTTGAGCCGGCACCAAAAGTAGATTCCGGCGTCATCAAATTATCAAGAAAAGAGAACGCTGAAACGGCATTTACCGTTCAAAACGAAGACTTTTTCTTTGACGTGACAAAAGTCATGTTTGCCCAACGGCGTAAAAAAATCAAAAATACGTTGCTTGCCGGCGCGTCGCAACTCAACATGCCAAACTTAAAAGACGGTTTGGACGAATTGGGACACGAATCATTCAATTTACCGAACTCGAAACTGAACGAAAAAAATGTCACGGAAATACTGGACATGCGTGCCGAAGAACTGACACCGGCGGAAATCGCGCATCTGTCAGATTTGCTGTACCAAAAAAAAATGAACGGAACGGCCCAAAAAACTGAAAATGAAAATAAGAACATGAATGAAAATGAAACGTTCAAACCGGACTCTGATTTTGTTTTCGAGCCTGAAAAATTTGTTGTCACCGTTTTCGGAGAAGTTTACGAACCCGCCGAAGACACATATTTAACGGCGCGCGCCGCCGCCGGATTAATTGCCGGAACCCGGCAAACCGACGACGCGGAAAAGCCGTTCAAGGTTTTAGAAGTTGGCTGCGGAAGCGGATTCATCTCCGCCTATTTGTTGTCGGAATTCGGATCCGACCTGAATTTCACAGTTCAAGCCGTCGACGTCAATCCAAACGCCGTCGCCTGCGCCCAAGAAAACGGCGTGCCGGCGGTTTTGTCCGACTTATTTGAAATATTTGAATCGGGCGAACGATTTGATATTATTGTTTTCAACCCGCCTTACTTGCCGACGTCGCAGGATGAGAAAGTTCCCGGCTGGCTGAATTATGCCTTTGACGGCGGCGTTTCCGGACGGGAAACCATTGACCGGTTTTTGAAAGACGTCCGAAAATATTTGACGCCAAGCGGCTCGTTTGCGCTGCTGATTTCATCCATTACCGGACTTGAAGAAGTATCGGCAGAAATGGAAAAATACGGATTTTCAGCGGAAGTCATTGCGGCCGAAAAATGTTCCTTTGAAGAGCTGATGGTGATTTTAGGAACACAACTCTGAAAAATCAAAACGGAATACGTATATTAAAAATTATTTTATCAAATTATTTTATCAAATTATTTTATCATTTACGATAGGTGGAAAATATGAGCGTTCAAAAAGAAACGGAACCCGCAAAAGTTTATTTTATGAATTTCCGGGCGCATAAGAAATCGCAAAGCAAAGTCAGAAAGGTCGAACAAATTTTCAAAAAAGCCGGCTTTGCATCCATTTTTGAAAACCGGGACCTCGTCGCCGTCAAACTGCACGTTGGCGAGCGCGGCAACGACGCGACCATCAATCCGGTTTTTGTCCGCGCGGTGATGGACTGCATCAAAGAAACGGGCGCATTACCGTTTGCCACCGATACGAACACGCTTTATGAAGGTTACCGGAAAAATGCGGTCGAACACGTCGAAACGGCCATTCTGCATGGATTTAACTATTCGGTGATCGGAACACCGGTGATTATCGCCGACGGGCTCAAAGGAGACGACGAAGTAGATGTGGAAGTGAATTTGAAAAACTTCAAATCCGTCAAGATCGCCAAAGGCATTGAAGACGCCGACGCCATGGTTGTTTTGACGCACTTTAAAGGCCACATTATGTCGGGATTCGGCGGCGCGATTAAAAATTTATCAATGGGCTGCGCGTCCGTCTCCGGGAAATGGGCGCAGCACTCGTCGTCCCAGCCGGCCATTGACAAAGACCGCTGCACCAAATGCGGCGCCTGCATCAAATTGTGTCCGGCAGAATCCATTGTCATGGAAAAAGATGGCGCAAAAATCGTCCAATCCACTTGCCTCAGCTGCGGCCACTGTATGATTTGCCCGCGCGACGCCGTTTACTTTGACTGGGCGGAAATGCCCGGATTTGTGGACCGGATGGTGGAATACGCTTACGGCGCCGTCCAAAGCAAAAAAGGAAAAATCTGTTACATCACGTTTTTGATGAACATCACCCCGGAATGCGACTGCAATCCCTGGAACGACACACCAATCGTGCCGGACATCGGCATTTTGGCGTCGACCGACCCGATTGCTTTGGATCAGGCCTGTTTGGATTTGGTCAACGCAAGCGTCGGGCTTGAAGAAAGCGACCTGAAATGCAACCACCAAAAAGGCGGCGACAAATTCAAAGGCGTTTGGGAAAATACGGACGGAACCCGCCAATTGGAATACGGCGAAGAACTCGGTATGGGAACTCGAAAATATGTGCTGATTGAAGAATAAACGAAGAACGATTGAATTTTTAATTCATCGTTCTTTTTATTGTTTTATCTGTTTATGCCGTTACCGAACCAATACCGGATGCATTAAATCCTAAATCAATGCCGGGTATGTTAGAACTGTTTACACCTATGGCGTTTACAGATTTCTCTAACTTTTGATTCCGAACCAAAGTCATTAACTGAATAGATAGGACGATTTTATCAGATATTTTTAATCGAATTGACATTTCTCTCAAGAAATTTTTTGTCAAACTCGATTTTTTACATCCAAAAACCGTCGATGCGTCAATTATTTCAAAACCGAGTGGAACGAGTGTATCACCATCTAATTCTGTCCCAAAATCCAGAATGACGCTGCCAATTTCCTTTGAAAATTCATATTTTCCATCTATAAACTGAACAGATAAGCAATCACATTCAAGGTCGTAGTTTATTGAATCCGGTGCTAATTCAATGCTCTTCATATAAATCACTCGTCTAAAAATACAGTAATATCGTTTAAAAATACAGTAATAAATGGATATTTTCACAAATCTAATCTTCATTTAAAGATTTTTCGATTTTGTTCAAATCAAAAAGGATATATGAAATCAATTGAGTTTATGATGGCTATGAATTTTCAGATACTTGACGCGGACTACAAATTGATCGGCGAAGACGAACCGGTGATTCGCCTGTTCGGCCGGAGCGAAGACGGACAAAGCGTTTGCTGTTTGATTCCGGGATTTGAGCCGTTTTTCTACATCAAGAGCGGCGCTGCCGATCAAAATGAAACGATCAAGCTTCTGACGGACACGTTTTCTCAAATCGTCAAGGTGGAGCCGGTCGAAAAATATGCACCGGTCGGTTACCAAACAAAAAAATCCACTTATCTGAAAATTTTCGTGAAAGCGCCGAAAAACGTTCCGGAAATCCGTGAAGACGTTTTAAAGCTCCCGAATGTGGTTTCGCTTTATGAAAGCGACATTCTTTTCCGCAACCGCTTTTTGGTCGATTTGGACCTCGGCGGTTTTTTGTGGGTTTCAGCCGAAGAAGATCCGACGCTCGACCGTGATCACTTGACATCTGAAATTCCGATCAAATCAGATGTGATGATCTGCACCAAAAAGGTGACGCCGCTCGAACGCATTTCAAATGCGGCCTTACGCTATCTTTCTTTTGACATTGAATGTTTGCCGGACCACGGTTCCATGCCGACGCCCGACAAATCGCCGGTCATTTTGGCCAGTTTTGCTTTTGAACCGGCTTGGAACGGCAAAAAAACATTGGTGCTTGCCGGAAAGCCTAAACCGTCCTCAGCGACTTGGATGCCCGAATGGGACGAAGCGCCGGACTCCGAAAATGAAATTGTTTGGCTCAAAGATGAAAACGAGCTTTTCGAGAAAATATTTTCAACCATTAACGATTACGACCCGGATTTCATCACCGGATACAACATTTCCGATTTCGATATTCCGTATCTGCTCCAGCGCGCCGACGTTCTGAAAAAGAAAGGCGCCCGTATCAGAACAAGCATTTCCCGAGACGGCAGTTCCATCTATTCCCGAAAGTTTGGTTTGACCGTGAAAACGGAAATCACCGGACGCATTGTGGCCGACGCGTTGCCGCTCGTCCGCCGGAATTTCAGTTTGAAACAGTACACGCTCCGAAACGCCTCCAAAGAACTGCTGGGACGGGAAAAATTAGATGTCGCACCGGCCGAAATGGAAGCGCACTGGTACGACAACGGAGAAAAGCTGCACAAATTTATCGATTACTCCCGCCGCGACTCGGAACTGGCGTTGGAATTGCTTCTTGATTTGAAAATTTTAGACAAATACGTTGCGCTCGCCCGGATTACCAATTCCGTCATTCAGGAAATTTTAGACGGCGGGCAAACGTCCATGGTCGAGCAAGTGATGCTCAAGGAATACGGAAAACGCGACCGCGTCATGCCGATTAAACCGGACGACGAGATTTACGAAGAGCGCGATTCCGAAGACGAAGGGCTCAAAGGCGGCGCTGTCCTTGATCCTGTGCGCGGCCTTCATGAAAACGTCATCATTTTGGACTACAAATCGCTGTACCCGACCATTATGATGGCGCACAATCTTTGTTATACGACCGTCGTCGACGAGGGCACCGATTTGAAATCGCTCGGCCTGACAGAAGACGACGTCGAGCGGACGCCGACGGGCGGCATTTTCGTCAAAACACGCATCCTCAAAGGCGTTGTTCCGTCGATTTTGGAAGATTTGCTTAACCGCCGTGTGGAAACGAAGCGGAAAATGAAGCAAACCGACGACGAACACGAGATTTTGGCGCTCGACGCCACGCAGATGGCGCTTAAGATTTTGCTCAACAGTTATTACGGTTATTCCGGCTACTCCCGGGCGCGCCTTTACAGCATGCCGCTCGCCAATTCCGTGACCAGCATCGGTCGGGAAAATATTCTCAACACGGAGAAAATCATTACGGAAGACATCGGAAAGGTCTATCTTTTTGAAAACAAAGCTTTCCTGTTGAATGAGATCCAGGATGAATTCAAATCCAGGGGACTTACCATCGAATCGGATTTTGAAACCGGAACGCTCTCCGATCTCGACAAATCCGTGATTTCCGGCAGCGTTTTGATTGTAATTTTGTCGGTCGTTTACGGCGACACGGACAGCGTTTTCATGCATTGCGCCCCCGAATCGGGCGGCGAGTTTTCGGAAGAAATCTTTTCCCTTGACGACGCGGCCTTGGTCGGTTCCAAAGCGGCGTCCATTGTGACGGCGTCATTGCCGGCACCGATGGAACTCGAATTTGAGGCCGTCGCCCGCCGCGCCGTTTTGATTGCCAAGAAACGGTACGCTCAATGGCTGTTTGAAAGAAGCGGAAACGGCTGGTCGAACAAAATTAAAGTGAAAGGCATGGAAACCGTTCGCCGCGACTGGTGCGAACTGACGTCCGACACCATGAACCGGGTGCTTGAATTGGTTTTGATGGAAGGTAACGTGGACGAGGCCGCCAAATACGTAAGAACGGTCACGAGCAGTCTGCGCTCCATTAATTTGAAAGAAAATCCGGATTTCATCAACAAATTGATTTTGACCAAGAATTATTCCAAGAAAACGGACAACTACAAAAACAAGCAGCCGCACTTGACAGTCGTTGAGAAAATCAAAAAGCGCACCGGCATTTCCACGCCGATCGGAACGCGCGTTCCGTTCGTGATCACGTCCGGAAAAGGTCTTTTCGTCGAACGCGCCGAAGACCCGGACTATGTCCTTCAGAATAACGTCCCGTTAGACGTCGATTATTACATCAAAAAGCAGATTTTGCCGCCTGTCGAACGCATTTTAGAAGTGTTCGGCGTGGACGCGGGATCTTTGGACAAGTACCAGCAGAAAGGTTTGTTTGACTTTGGCGCGCCGGACGAGCCGGAAGTCAAAGCCAAGAAAGATCCGATGGCGCCGCCAAAACCCAGCGCTTCGGAATTCACGATTGAAGGATTTAAATCCGAATCACAAGCCCAATCCAAATCACAGCCGCCCGAACCGAAATCCGGCTTGTACATGAACGAGGACACCGGACCCGGAAAATCGCCGATGGTCAAAGAAGAAGCTGCGGAGGAATTTGTTCCGATTGACAGCAGCGAGTTCGATGACGAAACGGCGACAGCCGATTCGACACAACCGGAATCTGAAACGGCGTTTGACAAGTTTGAAACAAAACCGAACGAGACAGAAAAACAGCCGGTCGTCGACGAAGTTTTCGCGGAGCCGATTCAGTCTGAAGAAACACCGCAACCGGAAAAAGAGAAAGAACCGGCGACAACTTCAAAGAAAAAGCCGCAAAAATCATTGTTTGATTTTTAAATTTGATTCTTCAAACATTGATTTTCTTTTTTTCTCATTTTTCTTTTCATTTTCTTTTTTTCTTGCGGCGCCGGCGCGCGCGTTACAGCGACACTTTTTTGTGATTTTTAAAAAATTGGGGTCGTTTTTTGCAGATGCCGAACAAACCACCCCGAAAAATCAAACGCTTTGCGTTTGATTTTCTCGGAATCCGATGAAATGGGATTGATACAGCAGATGCAAACCGAAACAAGAAACAGCTGTATTGTTGGAACCTGCAGATGCAATCTGAAATCTAAAAACGGTCACCCGCAGGTACAAACTGAAATCTGAAAACAGTCACCCGTAGATGCAATCAGAAATCTAAAAAAAGTCACCCGTAGGTGCAATCAGAAATCTAAAAAAAGTCACCCGTAGGTGCAATCAGCACTGTAAATTGGAATGCATCTTACTGATAGGAATCCACAAAATACAGACGCGAAACACGCCTGATTTTCGGGACTTTTGCTTGATATTTTTAAAACCCGACCCATGAATTTTAAAAATGCAAAAAGAAAAAGTGGCGCTATAACGCGCGCGTCTGCCGCCCGCCACAAAATAAAAAACAAAAAATAAAGACATTTTCAAAAGGGGTCTATTCATTACCTTCAAAATGTATAGACCCACATCACATTTTCCATGACATTATCTTAGACGAGATATGGGGGTATGTCCACCCGCAGGAATGTACTGAAAAACGTAATAATAATCAGGATCATTTGCATGAGATATAGGAGCAACTCCAATTGCTACATTACATTCGTCATACAAGCCGCCATGATATCGGCCATAATAATTGGTGGTATAATTACTGGTATCCGATAACTTGACAGAATTATTATAATAGTTAACTTCGGCATTTAATATTTTAAGAGTGGCATCTGCAAGAGCTTTTGCGACAACTCCATCAGTTGAATCTGGAACAATGATTGCGATTATTATTGTATTGCTTGATTGATTATATTCTGCGCTCATATTGTCCATTGCAAATATTAAGGAATATTTAGTTACGGCAACCGCAGCCTGAAACTCAGCATCCGTAAGCCCGACCGGGCCTGATTTTTTAGGTACACTCGAAGAATTTGCAATTGTATTATTAGCTGATGAGTTTGTAGCTGATGTATTATTAGTTGTGACTGATGTATTGGAAATATTAGTATTATTTGATGAATTATTAGAGGAACTAGAATCCAAACAACCAGAAAAGGCACACGATGAAATGATAAGTATTAAGATTAAAAAGCAAGTCGATATTTTACAATTCATATTCAATACCCCGAAATTACTTCAAAATTCATGTGAGAAAAGTTATACAAATTAACTAGAACCAAAACCCACAATTGAAATAATGTAATGACCCGGAGAGTAATAAATTAATTGGTAAAAAATAATAAAATTAGGATACAAACAAAAGAAGAACACCATTTAACCAGCTGATTATACCAACCGATGATGTATTTTAATTACAGCTTGCATCTACAGTTCGTTATTTTTAAATTTCATATTGCACTTACGAGTGACAGTTTTAAAATTATAGTTTGCACCCACGATTCATTATTCACAAAATACAGACGCGAAACGCATCTGATTTTGCGGGATGGTTTGCTTGAATTTTTAAAAAACCAACCTTGTGTTTATTTGAAATCCAAACGAAAAAGTGTCGCCATAACGCGCGCGGCGCCCGCCCGTCAAAAAACAAAAGAAAATAAAAAATAAAAACAAAAGAAAAAAAACAGAATAATTCAAAAAGATGAATCGGAAGAATTGTTATTCTTCCTCTTCCCGCACAACCACCAAAATACGGTCGGCTTCCCGGCTGTCTTTTTGAACGCAAGCGCTGTTTTCACGGCAGTAAATAATCTCTTCCACCGTTTCCGGCGTGATCAATTCACCGGGAATACAGATCGGAATACCGGGCGGGTAAATCATGACGGCTTCGGCCGCGACTTCGCCGATGGCTTCTTCCAATTTCATCGCCTTTTTATCGGAATAAAACGCTTGGCGGGGAGACATAATTTGCGGCGGGACGTGAACGGTTTCTTCGGGGATGCCGAAAATCTCGTACTTGCCGTAATAGGTGGCGGCCAAATCGGCAAACACGTCGTAAAGCTTCCAAACGGTTTCTTTGTCGTCGCCAATGCCGATGACGGCAAGAACGATGGTCGGCTCGGCCAGCTCGAGCTGGACGCCGTATTTCTCAAACATGATATCGTAAACGTCAAAGCCGTCCAAACCGAGTTTCGTCACGTTGATGACGATTTTCGTCGGGTCGTACGACATGGTCGGGACGCCATAACTGTCGTCCAACACCGAAAGTCCCGGGATTTTGTTGAGCTCTTTTTTGAGCTTTTTGCATTCGGTCACCAATTCCGAAAAAATTTCCTCGCCCTCGGTCGCCAACATTTTTCGGGCGGATTCCAAAGACGCCATCAGAAGGTAGCTCGGACTGGTCGTGTGAAACATCAGAACGCGTTTTTTGACGGAATGATACTTGACGAGGCCTTCGTTGTGAAGCAGCATCGCGCTTTGGGTGAGCGAACCGCCGGTTTTGTGGGTGCTCGCGACCACCAAGTCCGCGCCCATTTCGGCGGCGGATTTCGGTAAGGATGATGAAAAGGAGAAGTGTGCGCCGTGCGCTTGGTCCACCATCACGACGATGCCTTTGGAGTGCGCATATTGAACAATCGCTTCCAAATCACAGCACGCCCCGTAATAGGTCGGGTAAACCAAAAACAGAGCTTTGGCGTCCGGATTTTCTTCCACGTAATATTGAATGGTTTCAAGCTTCATGCCACTGGCAATTCCGAATCCCTGGTTGATTTCAGGTTCCATAAAGATCGGAACGGCGCCGGACAAAATGAGCGCGTTTGTGACGGATTTGTGGGCGTTTCTCGGGATGAGGATTTTTTCGCCGTCGTAGCACACCGTCATAATCATAATATGAACGCCGCTGCTGCTTCCGTTGACAATGTAAAAAGCGTTATCGGCCTTATAAGCCTCGGCCGCCAGTTCCAATGATTCTTTAACGACGCCGACCGGATGGGCGAACGTGTCAAGGCCGACCGGTGAATTAACGTCCATTAAATAAACTTCTTTTCCGACAAGTTTTTGAAAATCGCAAACTCTGCGCCCTCTTTTGTGGCCGGGAACGTCGTAAGACGTAATTCCCTTTTCCCGGAAATTTTTAAGCGCATCAATAATGGGAGTAGCATTCTGGTCCATCTACAGTTTAAACCTCTATTTCATTT
The DNA here is from genome assembly GCF_032714475.1 of Methanolapillus africanus. Lineage (NCBI taxonomy): Archaea > Methanobacteriati > Methanobacteriota > Methanomicrobia > Methanosarcinales > Methanosarcinaceae > Methanolapillus > Methanolapillus africanus. Next base: position 17,261 of record NZ_JAWDKD010000008.1, read on the forward strand.
CAAAAAATAGAAAAAAATAAATGAAATTGACAAAATCTTTTTTTTATTTTTTAAATAATATTATAGTTAAATGACGCGATTGGTTACGGTTTGAATTTTTTAGGACACTGAAAAAAACAATAAATTGCATAACGTATTTCATTATTTAAAGTTAGCCTTCCGTTTGGCTTTACTTTATTTATTTTTTTAGATAAATGAAGAGAGATTTATCAATACAAAGCAAACCCCGTTTAATTTTTGATTTTTGAAAGAATAAAGAGAAAATCCGGTTAAAATGGATAAATAATCAAATTAGAAAATAAAAAGAAAATAAAATTGAGAATAAAATTTGAAATGAAATTAAAAATATTCAAATATGGCCGGCTGTTTTTAAAAATGTGACGCGAAAAAGTGCCGCCATAACGCGCGCGCAGCTGCCTGCCAAAAAAACAAAAAACAAAACCGGAAAAAAGAAAAAATGAAAAGAAAAATCAACCGTCAAAAATCAAAAATGCTTTTCGTTGATGTTTTCGCCGCCAATCCGGAAACGTCCACCTCATCCTTTAAAATGGAGTTTAGAATATTGATGGCGCGGATCAAAATGTCTGTATCCACTTTTTCGATATGAAGTTCGTAAGCCGTCGTTCCTTTCGCAATTTCCGGAAACTCTTCGGCATATTTTTTGTCTTTCACTTTCGAGATGAGCAGATCTTTTTCTTTGCCGTTAAAATAACGCGTCATTTGACCGGCATCAAGACCGGTGGCGATCAGTTCGGATTCAAAGCACGGACGCTCAAAAAGAGTCGTATACAAGTAAACCGCCATTTCAAAACGAACGGCGGAAGAAGTTAAATGAGATAATTTGGCGCCGATAATCCCGTAAATGTCCGCACCGGTTTTCGGGAAAAATTTCAATTCCGGTTCTGTTTCTTTTTCTGCGCCGGCTTGCACTTCACTAAAGTCCGCACCTTCCGTTTCTTCAACATCGCAAATATCCGATTCATTCGAACCGTTGACGGATTCCAAAACATTTGCTTGCGCTTCCGGCAAAGAGCTGCCGGACGAAATCAGCGTGTAAATTTTCGACGGCGACAAATCAAATTCGTTCAAACGGTTGAGGTCATTCATCGCCCGCAAATAGCCGGTCACAATCAAGCGGTGTTCATTGATTCCCCTTTTCTTCAACTCGCGGGTAATTCCGCTGATGGACAGCTGTCTTCCGCCTTGGAGCAGGTCGTCAATTTCAACAGACAAATTCACATGGTCTTGCATAAACGGCACCGAATATTTTTCATATATTTTCATCTCAGTTGATTTCAACGAATTTCGATTTTATCCGCCATCCTCAACGAAAGGAAATTTGATTTTAATCCGTCATTCCGGCAAAATTTTATTTTAGGGTTTGAGTTTGCTTTTTTTTTAAAAACTTTCAAATACTTTGCAAACCTTACTTTATGTCCCTATCTTTTACAAATCAAATTTTGATGATTGAATCAAGTTTGAAAAAGAAAACATTTTTTCTTGTTTCAATGTAAAAACATCAGATTATACGGAATGAATGCATATAACTTTTACCATGTTTGGATACAAAGCGTATGCACTTGTTTTTGAGTTTTTGCAAACGAATAAAAATCATTAATCACACACACATTTGAGGTCTTGCAATGGGAGAAAGAACGCGTATTATTAACGATCCGTCCTATTTGGTCCCGCTTTTGAGAACTTTTGGGTCGCGCACGCACAAAAAAGTTTTCGATTTATTATTAACGGAATGGATGACCAAAGAAGAACTCGACGAAGTGATCGAGGCCGATTCACTCAGCAGTTTAATCAATTTAAAGAAAGCCGGTTTGCTCGAAAGCAAATGGCGGGTTCCCGAGCCCGGAAAATCTCCGTCCAAGGAATACCACACGTCTTACTCAAACGTTCAGGTGAACTTCCAAAGCTCATTTGAAGATTTAAGCGACATCATCATGCTGGCTTTTAAGCCGTACGAAGAAGTCAAAGACACCATCGAAAGTCTGGAATCGCTTGTCGCCGACGGCAACACGTCCATGAGCAAATTGACACGCGAGCTCAACATGAACACGTGCCTGATTTGCGCCACCGCCCGGCGTTCCGACCGCCTTTCCGTGATGGGACAGCGGTTAAAGTTGATCGAAAAAGACGAGGAGATCTGACCATGAGTTCGAAAATCCTTCAAAGCAAAAGTGAGATGACCAAATTTCAGGTTTTGACGGAAATCGCTGCCCGCCAGCCGACCGTCCGTCAAAAAGAAGTGGCGGTCAAAATCGGAATCACCCCGCAAGCCGTTTCGGAATATATCAAAGAATTAACGGCGGAAGGATTGATTCATTCGGACGGGCGCGTCCGCTATAAAATCACAAAAGACGGCGTTGAATGGGTTTTAGAAAATGCGGCGGAATTGCGCCGCTACTCTCAATTGGTCATGGAAGACATCATCAGTCACGTATCGACCTGGACCGCCATTTGCGATGAAGACATTAAAAAAGAAGACAAAGTCTTTATCGAAATGCGTGCCGGCCTTCTTTACGCCAGCAAAACCAAAGACACCGGCATTTACGGAACTGCAATCATGACCGGCGAAAAAGGATTTGACGTCGGCGTCACCGATCTTCAAGGTTACATGCACACGGAAACGCAATCGATCACGATTTGCAAAATTCCGAGAATTAAACGCGGCGGATCGTCTCACACGAACTTGGACCGCTTAAAACCGATCGTAGAATCCAAACCCTACATCGCTGCCGTCGGAACGGAAGCGTTGATGGCGTTAAAACGCCTCGGCATCGAGCCCAACGTCATGTTCGGCGCGCCCGAGTCCGTCATCCAAGCCGCCTACCACGGTTTGGCGTCGGCTTTGGTCATCGTCGAAGACGAAGTGCCGTATCTGATGACGCGATTGGAATCCGAAGACATTCCGTACGAAATTATGGATATGAGCAAAGGAAAATAAATAATTTTGAGATTTATTTTTCTTTTAACTTACTTTGCTCTTTTTTATCCAACTTTTATTTTTATTCTTTTTTTGGCGGGCGGCATGCGCGCGCGTTATCGGCATCGTTTTTCCTTTTGCGTTTTTAAAAATTAATAGTTGTCTTTTATTGATGTCAAGCAAACCATCCCATCATTTTTATTTTAAAGTCAGGCAAACCGTCCCGTAAGATCAACCGAAAAATTCCGTCGCTTCGCTAGGAATTTTTCAATGGCAGTGGGATTCTGAATCTGTAAGGTTACTTCGATCGCATAAATTTTGATTTTGCTTGTACCATCTTGCCAAACCATCCCGTAAAATCAAACGCGATAGCGTTTGTATTTTACGGATACCGCTGAAAGTACAAGTTAATTGGAACCGTAAGATGCAATGGGTATTTGTAAACAGCAGATGCAAATCGGATCAGGAATCATGTGTATTGTTAGAAACAGTTGGTACAAAACCGGAACAAGAAACAGGTGTATTGTTGGAACCGGCGGGTGCAATCTGCAATCTAAAAACAGTCATCTGTAGATGCAATCTGAAATTTAAAAATAGTTAACTGTAGGTGCAATCTGAAATTTAAAAATAGTCAACTGCAGGTGCAATCCGTATCGTAAACCGGAAATTAAATTAAAAATATAGTTTCAACCACACCAATTGCATCTGATTTGCAGTGGAATCCGCATAAACAGACGCGATACGCGTCTGTTTATGCGGGATGGTTTGCTTGAATTGGGAAAATGAGATTTTCGAGTTTCAATTTATCCAACCAACACGTAATTTGTGCTTCTTCCGCCTTGCGCTTCCTGTTTTAAAACGCCTTTTTCCACCAAATTTTTGATGTCGCGAAGAGCCGTATCGGTCGAGCATTTTGTGATTTTCGCCCATTTGGATGTCTTGAGCTGACCGTCGAATCCGTCCAGCAATTTGTTCACCATCAGTTTTTGGCGTTCGTTCATGGAAATGCCGGCATGCTTTTTCCAGAAATCGGCTTTATGGAGCGTATTTTTCAAAATGTTGTCCGCTTCAATCAAAGCATTTTCCAGGCATTTCAAGAACCAAAGCAGCCATTCGGTGATATCCAGCGTTCCTTTCTGCGTCTTTTCAAGCATTTCATAGTATTTTTTCCGTTCTTTTTGGATTTGAGCGGACATGCTGTAAAAGCGCTGCGGTACGCCGTCGGCGCGGGCCAGAAACAAATCAGAAATGGCACGGGCAATCCGTCCGTTTCCGTCGTCAAACGGATGAATTGTCACAAACCATAAATGCGCAACGCCGGCTTGGATTACCGGATCCATACGGTTGACGCCATTTTCTGAACCGGAATTCGCCCACGCCAAGAACCGATCCATTTCCACCGGAATGGCTGAAGCTTCCGGCGCTTGATAATGTATTTTTTCTTTGCCGATCGGCCCGGAAATCACATACATCGGACCGTTTTCATCTTTACGCCAATTTCCGGTTGTAATCTGATGAATACCGCTTTTCCCATCCGGAAAAAGACCGGTATGCCAGGAAAACAAACGTGCTTCAGTCAGCGGCGCATGATAATTTTGAGTGGCGTCGACCATCATTTCCACCATTCCGTCCACATCCCGTCCGGACGGCACCATATCGGAAATATGGATTTTCAAGTGACGGGCAACCGACGAGCGGACTTGCGCCGGACCCAATTTTTCTCCTTCAATTTCAGCGGATTTGAGAACGTCAAGCGTCATCGTTTTAAGAACAGCGTCATTTTCCGGCGAAAATCCCAAAGCCGCCATTTTTCCGACCAGCTTTCCCTGCAAATTCCGGACGTTTCCGAGCGGAAGCATCAGGATTTTGTCGTCCCATGTGAAATCGGGCCAACCGTCTTTTTGATAAATATAAATCGTCATCAGTTCACACCTTTTGCGGTGAATAAATTGAATATTCGCCGCATATTATGCGGCGAATATCTGTTGTACTGTTGTATGTCCACATTGAATGCCACAAATAGGTCATTCATTTCATAAACCGCATCATTATACAGATGTGTGGTGAATAATGCGGTGAATAATTCCCCTATTTACCGCATATTGTGCGGTGAATATATAAATATTCTCCGCAAAAGATGCGGTGATTAAAAAGAGATTGAACGCATACATACTTTCACCCCGCATCCTTCTTCTTTTAAAAGAATGAAGTGAAATTTGTACACATGAAATCCCTTGTTCGGTACCGCCCGGTGACCTGTAAATCTGCGCTTCATCCGGTCAGAGGACTCTTTCCGCACCACTGGGACTTAAATGTGTACCGCGGATGCCAACATGGCTGCAAGTACTGTTACGCGCTTTATTCTCACAAATACCTGAAGCAGGAAAACGATGAATCCGATCAAATAAATCAAACAAATCAAATCGATCAAATAAATCAAACAAATCAAATCGATCAAATAAATCAAATCGGTCGAATCGAACAAATAAATCAAACCGATTCGGACAAAAATGAGTCGTTGGCCGGCAACTATTACAATCACATTTATGCCAAAACAAATATTGTCGAGCGCCTTGAAAAAGAATTGAGCCGACCGGGGCGAAAACCCGAAGTGATCAATTTGGGCGGCGTCTCCGATAGTTACCAGCAAGCGGAAGCCGAATATGCGCTGATGCCGGACATTTTGAAACTCATGATCAAATACAAAAATCCGGTCAATATTTCCACCAAATCCGCTCTTATCTTGCGGGATTTTGATTTGTTTGACGAGTTGTCCAAAGTTTCTTACGTCAATATCGCCGCCACAGTGACGACAACGGATGAATCTCTTCGAAAAATCATTGAACCGGATTGCTCAGCGTCGGCCAAACGCTTCGACTTTTTGGAAAAATTCAAAAAAACAGACGCCACCGTTGGCGTTCACGTCATGCCGGTGATGCCGCTCATATCGGACAGCCTTGAAAATCTGGAGCCGATCTTTTCCCGGACGAGAGAAATCGGCGCCGACTACATTATTGCCGCACCTCTTTTTCTGCGCGGGCAAACCCGGAAATCGTATTTTGAGTTTGTGAAAAACGATTTCCCGCATTTGTACGACCCAATGCGTATTTTGTACAAAACCGGTCATTTGAATAAAGAATACAAAACCGGAATCTATGAGAAAATCAATTCTCTTTCCGAAAAATACAACTTGTCCGACGATTACCGGAAATCGATGAACTTGAAATTGAAAAAAGTATGGCGCGACCGGGACGCTGAAACGCCGCAAGAGAAAAAGCCGAAACAGTTGACGTTATCCCAATTCGGTGCAACGCCTTTTTGAAAATAAAACGACCACTATTTTTGGACGCGTCATAAAAAACGATCGCCATAACGCGCGCGGACGCGCCGCTGCAAAAAACGAAAAAGTAACTTAACCAATTAAAATTGAAAAAATAAGAAGAAAAATACACTGGCCGGGATTCGAACCCGAGTTCAAGCGTTGGCAACGCCTGGTGATAACCACTACACTACCAGTGTACGTCGATACACGAGTAAAAGTAAAACTTAATTTTTAGTATAAATTAATTTTGATACCAAATGCCCAAAGCCGGACTTGAACCAGCGACAACTACCTCTTCAGGGTAGCGCTCTCCCAACTGAGCTATTTGGGCGCTTGTTGGATTTTTAATATTATTTTGTTTTTGAGTGGGCCCGCTGAGATTCGAACTCAGGACCTCCGCCATGTCAAGGCGACGTCATAACCATCTAGACCACGAGCCCACAAGGGTAAATGAATCATGAATCAAAAAATTGAATCATATTTTTCATTCGTTTTTATTTTAATTTAGTCAACAATCCGCTTTCACAGGGCTTGTTGTCGCCCCGATTCTTGTCGGTTGTGCAACTCTGATAAATAGTATAATCGTATATAAAGGTTTTGCGAAAAGGGGTTTGAAAAAGAAAAATGATCGGGAAAGTGCGGCAATTTTAATATTCTTCCGTTGTTATTTTAGGATTATTCGTTCAATTTTTGGTTCAAAAAAGACAACGCTAAGACAGCATCTTCTTTTTTGGCGTCGACAGCGTTTCCGCCCGCCACCCATTTTTCAAACCGGATCAAAACGTCCGGCGCCAACACGGCCTCATCCTTCGCTTTTTGAATCAAATAATCGTAAGTCCGGTCCGGATAATAAATCGAGGACGCCAAATCAAAAAGGGCATTCCGTTCGGCATTCGACAAAATGTTTTCGATTGCGGCTTTGTCAAGCGTCGCCCGAATGTTGACCAGCGCTTCCGAAAGCGCCGCGTTTGAAAACGGATCGCAGACAACCGCCACTTCGTCGTCGGATTCGATGGTTTTGTTTTTGTAAAGCGAAAAAACGGTTCCGATGCCGACCATACCAAACGTTTCCATTTCAGACGCGCGCAGCGCGCCCATGCTGGACGCGCCCATGACGAAAATACCGTCGCGGAGCACATGAAGAATTTCGCGGTGGCCGACGGAACATTGTTCAAAAAAAACGCCGTCGATCAAGCAAATAAATTGGGCGCCGCCTTTTGCCGCTTTTTCAATATCGCCACGGGACGCCGGCGGCAAAAATTCAATGGTCGGCAAAACGTTTTCCGAAAAAAGGGATTTGGCGGATTCCAAATCCAATGTCGGGCCCAAAAAAACAACGGTTTTCGTCATGATGTTCACAAATTGTTTGAAATATTTTTGAGATACTTTTGAGATGTTTTTGAGATACTTTATTGGAAATGCATTCGATTGAAAATGCATTTTCATTATTCTTTTGTTCCGTTATGGTTATGTTTCCGGAACATAGCGCCGGCGTCTTTCGCCTGTTCGGGCGACTTTGTTGCGCTCTTCTTTAAAACGAATTCCGGCGCGGGTTTGATCCATTGCAAACGACTCCAAACCCGGCACGGCAACTCGGACGACCGGAATGCCGAGTTCGGGACGTGTCAGATCTTTCACAATGACGGTCGGCAAACCGGCGCGGTTAAGCCGGAGAATGGTTTCTTTGAGTTCGTCCAAGAAATCGACATGAGAAATGCACGGAATGTCGGCAAACGCAATTTTGTCGGATTCGTCAAACCATTTGGCGTTGAGCCGTTTTGTTCGTTCGTAACCCATTTGTTTTCTGAAATCCGCCACCGTCGTGTCTTCGCGGGCGCCGTGAATTTGGGTGGCGCGGCTTTGCGCGACTTCCGTCAATGCGCGGAAAGCGGCGATTTTGGGCGACGAATGCGTGCCCATGCCGAGGCAGAGAAGGGACGGATCCTTGAGTTCGATGTCGTCAGCGATCGCCGCAATTGTCGGAACGCCGACGTCGCTGGTAATATCGCGGAGAACAACTTGGACGCCGGCTTCCTCGAATCGGGAAAGAAGGCGGCCAATATCTTCGTCGTCAATGTCCACAATAATCCGGCCGCCGGTTTTATTCGCTTCGCACAAAGACCAGGCGTCGCGTTCAATGACTTCACACATGGCATGATAAACAGCTTCTTCAAGCGTGTTTCCGGAAGCGATTCCGTTCGTGCTTGTCCGGAATAAAGAATTATATTGAGACGGCATTGGGTGGTAAACGGCGTTGGCCGGAACCAAAATCGGAGAAACTTGCAGCGTATAAGAGTCAATGTTATCAGGATCGGCAGAGTCAGCATTCAAGCTCAGCGTTAATTCTTCCGCCGGCACCCACGGAATTTCGGCGTCCGGATCGGATTCGTCCGGCAGAATCAATTCGACCGGATCCAAGCAATTTTCCTTATTCTTCAAATCCGGATAAGTCATCATAAAAAGATCCGGCACGTCGTCTCGGGTGAGTTCGGCGGAATAGCGCTCCAAACCTTCCATAATCGCCGAGACGCGGGCGGCAATCGGCGTCACGCCTTTGCCGTTGTAGACCGAGATCGCGCCGTAGGCGGCACCCGGGCGAATGCAGGAAAAGACCGGGATATCTAAGCGGTCCAGCTTCGTAATGTCCGCGACACGCGTAATGCCGGCCACCTCGACGAGCCCTTCGACGCAGCCGAAAGTTTCATCCGGAGATTTTGAACGGTGCGTTTCCTTTTGATAAACTTTCGGACAAGATTTGAGTTCCATGATATCACATTTTGAAAAAATAATAAAACATTTTCCCGTAAAATGAGCCGAAATGATTTAAATCTTAGGAAAAACAGGAAAATGGAAAAACTGACAAGTTGATTGGCAATAACGATTGATACAGTTCCATTTTTTCATAATTTCAAGCAAACCAACCCGCAAAATCAGACGCTTTGCGTCTGTATTTTGCGGAGTCACATAGTAAGATACATTCCAATTTATAGCACAGATTGCACCTACAGTTAACTATTTTTAAATTCCAATTGCACCTACAGTTAACTATTTTTAAATTCCAATTGCACCTACAGTTAACTATTTTTAAATTCCAATTGCATCTGCAGTTAACTATTTTTAAATTCCAATTGCACCTGCAGTGAACTATTTTTAAATTCCAATTGCACCTGCAGTTAACTAATTTTAGATTCCAATTGCACCTACCGTTAACTATTTTTAAATTTCAGATTGCATCTACAGGTAACTATTTTTAAATTTCAGATTGCATCTACAGGTGACTGTTTTTAGATTGCAGATTGCACCCGCCGTTTCCAACAAGACACTTGTTTCTTGTTCCGGTTTTGTACCAACTGATTCAACAATACACATGATTCCTGATCCGATTGGCATCTGCTGTTTACAAATACCGGTCGTACCACTGTCCGCCATTTTATTCGTATCTGTTGGCAGTATCCGTAAAATACAAACGCTATCGCGTTTGATTTTACGGGACGGTTTGCTTGAAGTCAAACAAAATTACCCCTTGTTTTTTGTAAGCTTTGAACAAAAATGCGTGCCATAACGCGCGCGCCGCAGCCCGCTCAAAAAAAAAAAAAAAAAAAAAAAAAAAAAAAAATATTAAAAAAAATTAAAAAAAAGATAATAAAATAAAAATATAACAAAAATCAATAACAGAAACGAGTTTCACGAACCTCAATTGGATTCGTATTGAGCGCCGCCGACATCCAAGATGGATTCGACAACCGGTTTATAATTGTCTTTCAAAGAATAAACGTTATGATCGCCGGTCACGTTAATGCTCAAAATGCCGAGCCGTGTGTTCATGAGGCCGACCATGGCCGACACGCCGCGATAACTGACTTCGAAGCTTTCCTGCTCCAGATAACGATAAACATCGTTGGTCGTAAATTTGTCGCCGGACGTAAAAAGATGTAAAACAATCTTTCGAATCCCATTTTCGTCTCTGGCCAGATACTTCTCAAGCCGTTCCTTTACTTTATCTTCTGTTGTTTGCAGCCCTGACACCCCAGTCAAATTAATAGTCCGTTTTTGTTTTTGTGTTCAGCCACGAAGGCTCAGACCATTCAGCAAATGGTCGACAAGTGAATAATTCTAAAAAATTTGCCGAATTATACTTTCGGTTCATTCGGTTTCCATCCGGATTAAATCCGCACGATGAATCCCTATAACATATTAATCCTTTATAAATTTTTACGCGTAAGGCTTATATATCAGTAAATGCGGCTGCTCTCGACAACGAATCCGTTTGTAAACGGATACCGCTCAAAAGCCCAAAACTGAATGTCGCCAAAGTCTGTGATACTGTCTTCCCGGAAAATTTCCGCCAATTCTTCAGCAATCCCGATCGCGGTTTCCACAACAGAATAGTCATCCGCATCGCCGTCCGATTCAATGATCTCGTACGCCTCATCCGGAATTTCAAAGTCGTTCAGCAACGCAACAAAGTCATTCAAGAATTCATTTTGAACCTTAATTTTCCCGTAAATAACCGTCCCGTCCGATGTGATTTCATCAAACGCCCGCGCGTTTTGAGACGCCGTGCGGATCAACCGCAAACGCAGCTGAACGGCGTCTTTGTACCGCGACGAACAAAAATTCACTTTGCCGCCAACGTCAAACGCCTGCCGGGCAATTTCTCGGGACCCCGAAACCGCATTGGATTCGTTGTCGATCAACGAAAAACCATGCTCTTTCATGGCGTCCGCATTGTTTTCCGAAAATTCCAATTCGTTTAAATTCAAGAAGCAGTCCACGCTTTTCGCAAAAACCGCCACGTCGACAGCGCCCGGAAGCGCCGGAATTTCAATACCGGCCAAAATGCCGGCCGCCGCCGCAGTTCGGATCGATTTTTCAAAATCAGAGCCGGAAAGCTGCCGCCAGTCTTCTCGGGGCGGATGGAAACGGATTTCATCGAGACCCGCCGCCGCTAATTTTTGAATCGTGCCGGCGTCCGCCGCAACGGACGTATACAAATGAATATGGTGCCCGGATCCGAAATTGTCTTTGAGAAGAGAAATATAACGGCAAACGGCGTCCAATTCCAGAAGCGGTTCGCCGCCCGTAATGCCGGTTCCCTCCGCGTTCATCGCCGCCGCTTCCGCCAAAACGTCCGCATCCGATAAAACAAGACGTTCGTTTGCGAAAACAACGTCCCGGTCTTTGCGCTCGTCCGAAAGCGGACAATAAAAGCAGTCGCGATGACAACGTCCCGTGACAAAAAGAACCATTTTGGCGCCTTTTTGGCAGCAGACGCAGCCGTCGGACAGATACCGGGCAAAAGAGCCCGAAATTGATTCATCGGATTCGAAGTTGGACATAGAAACCTTAAAGATAAAAATAAAATAAGCAACAAGAGTCGTTTAAAAAGCTAAAAAGCATGTCAAAATTGAAAAATTAAATTTAGATAAAATCTAAATTTAATTCAATTTTAATCCAATTAATTCAATTTTAATCCAATTAATTCAATTTTAATCCAATTAATTCAATTTTAATCCAATTAATTCAATTTTAATCCAATTAATTCAATTTTAATTCAATTACAAGATTCTGAAAGTTTCCAAATTCACAAGCGGCTTGGCGTCGATTCTGGCTTTCTTCTTGATGGAATCGGCAAACTCAATACACGATTTTTCGTCGCCGTGCGACGTGTAAATGCGTTCGGGTTTGGGCTGCATCTTTTTGACGTAATCCATCAGCTGTTTGACGTCGGAGTGACCTGAGAAACCATCAATGGTCTCAATGCCCATGTTGACTTTCACGGTGTTGTTGTTGCCGACAGCGATTTCTTTCCAACCTTTTTGGATGCGCCGGCCGATTGTGCCGTCCGCCTGGTAACCGACGAAAACCAATGTATTTTTCTCATCGGGCGCCAGCTTGTAGAAATAATTCATCACAGGGCCGCCGGTCATCATACCGGAAGTGGCAATAATCACACAGGGATGCGGCTCTTCCAAAATCTTGTCGCGCATGTCTTTGGAGTCCACCTGACGGAACGATTCCGACAGGAACGGGTTTTGCCCTTTCTGGAAGATCTGCTTTTTGAGTTCGCTGTTCAAATATTCGGGATGGGTTGCGTGAATGGCGGTCGCTTCCCAAATCATACCGTCTAAATAAACCGGAACGTTCGGAATGAAACCTTTACGGATGGCTTCTTCGAGCACAATCATAACTTCTTGACTTCGACCGACGGCGAAAGCCGGAATGAGAACGGCGCCGCCGCGTTCGACGGTCGTTTTGATGATTTTTTGAAGATTGCGCTCGGCGTCGCGAAGCGGCGTCTGGAATCCGTTGTTGTTGCCGTAGGTGGCTTCCGTCACGACGGTTTCCACACGCGGGAATTTGTTGACGGCCGGGTCAAAGAGCCGGGTGCGCTCGTATTTGTAGTCGCCGGTGAACACAATATTGTGAAGGCCGTCACCGATGTGGAAGTGAGAAATCGCCGAGCCGATGATGTGACCGGCGTTGTGGAACGTCAATTTGATATCCGGCGCAATGTCCGTCACTTCTTCATAATCCAGCGGGATCATGTGCAAAAGCTCTTTTTCGATGGTAGCCGAATCGTACGGCACCTTTTTGCCTTCTTTGGACGCCACGTCGATGTAGTCGAGCTGCAGAAGAATCGTCATATCGCGGGTCGGCGGGGTGCAGTACACCGGACCGGAATACCCGTATTTGAAGAGCAGCGGCACGAGTCCCTGGTGGTCCATGTGGGCGTGGGTGATGACAATCGCATCCAGTTCATCGAAGTGGTTGACTTCCGGAACGTAAAGGTAAGGCGTTTTGTCTTCAGAACCCAAGTTGACGCCGCAATCAATCATGATTTTGGATTCGGGCGTGGACAATAAGTAGCAGCTCCGGCCGACTTCCATGCAGCCGCCGAGCGCCGTAATCCGGATCCATTGATCGGGATGGGAGCATTCGCGGTGGATTTTGCGGCCGACGTCTTTGAGGATTTCCTTGCGCTCTTTGAGGTTGTTGCGCATGAAATCGCGGACATTTTTCACGGTTTTGGATTTAATCGGCGGCGTGCGGGCCACTTTTGGGATCCAGCCGATTTCTTTGGTGATTTCGCGCAGCGTGTCGCCATGCTTTCCGATCACAAGCCCCGGTTTTTCGGCTTCGATAATCACTTCGCCCGAGTCCGGGTCAAAATAACAGTTGGAAATAACGGAGTCTGCCGGAACGATTTTATGAATGAGTTCAATGGAGCGCTCGGGCTCGGCCAAAACTTTCGGGTCCGGGCGAACCGCAATTCTGATCCGGAGAACTTTGGCCAAATTCCGGATAATATTACCGTCATCGGCGAACTTCTTCGGATCTTCCGTATACAAAACAAGCTGCGGACCCTCGAAACTGACGCCGGAAATGGTGACACCGTCCGGCAGATTCTTTTCGATCTTTGCGCGAAGGTCAGCTAAAACATCATCTATTGCCATTATGAACTTTCCTTTTTTAAAATGAGTATGAGATACAAATAAGATTGAATAAAGTTGAATAAGATTGAATAAAATTAAATTTTTTAAATTTGGTTTGCCGTATTTTATTTTTTAATGAATCGGTCAAAAAATTACATTTTAAAATAACTGATATAATAATTATGAAATAATTATGAAATAATTACGATATTGAAAATGAAATTTGAAATAAAATTGAATAATTTGGTAAAATTGTAAAATAAAGTGAAAAACAGATTTAAACAAAAGAACAGGGTTTATTGTTTAAATCCGGGTATCAAAAATATATCAAACGATCAACGAATCAGTTGAGTTTGCCGCGGATTTTTTGAATGTCCGCGTCGTCCATTCTCAGGAAACCGTCGTTTGTAATTTTCACGACGCTGATCGCGTCGCCGGAGGCCGAGTCTCTTTTCATGGCCGTGTGCAGTGCGCGAACCGCAAGTTCGGCGCCTTCGTCCACCGTCATGGTTTCCCGGTAGTGGTCTTCGAGAACACCGTACGCGATCGGAGATCCGGAGCCGGTGGAAACCGCTTTCGTTTCTTCAATCGTTCCGCCCATCGCGTCCAAGGAGTAAAGTCCGGAACCGTTCTTGTCGATGCCGCCGATAATCAATTGAACCCCGTACGGGTAGTAGCGGTTGGAGTTGAGTAAGTTGGAAAGGAGTGTGGAAAGCCCTTTAATCGTCATGGCTTCTTTGCGGCGCATCTCGTAAAGTTTGGATTCGACCGTCAGCCCGCGAATGATTTGTTGGGCGTCGCCGACAGATCCCGCAAGGGTGAGCCCGATGCGGTCGCCGAGTTGGTACACTTTTTTAGCTTCGCGGCTGGCAATGAAATGCCCCATCGTCGCGCGTTTTTCACTGGCAAGAACAATGCCGTCGGTACAGATGATTCCGACCGTGGTGGTTCCGTGTAAATAATTGGAGTTTTGTTCAGTCATTTTTGAACCTTGTTTGTTGTTTGGTAATTGTTGGTTGTATGTTTATTTGATAAGTGATAAGTTATAAGCCATGAATAAAAGGTAGAAGATAAATGTTTCGAAAAATTTCCGGCGTCAAATCATTATCAAAATGACAATGAATTAACGGACCGGATTCGAAAAAGTATCAGAATCAACGCCAACCGCATTGATTTAAAAATTATATTGAAAATTTAAAAACTCATGGAATTTAAAAATTAATATGAACGGATGAAACAAATTCATTTTGAAAAAAGCTGGTTTTAAAGCGGAAAAACGACTTTTTCAAAAAAGTTATCAATACAAAATTGCGTTTTAATCACTAACAGATAGAACCATATTCATTTCGATATATATAAATTTCCCTTTTAAACCCGAAAAACACAGGTTTTCGAATCGAAATGCAATCGTCCCATCCATCGTCCAATCAATCTTTAATCAATCTTCAATCAATCTTCAATCAATCTTTAATCAATCTTCAATCAATCTTCAATCAATCTTCAATCAATCTTCAATCAATCTTCAATCAATCTTCAATCAATCTTCAATCAATCTTCAATCAATCTTCAATCAATCTTTAATCAATCTTCAATCAATCATCCGAGTAATTAAAATCAACTTCATACGCCAGTTCTTTGACACGCTGCCGGCTTTCTTTGTCCAGGCCTCTTTCTTTCATGATCTTAATTCTCTTTTTCAGCGTAATCACTTTGGTGCCCTTGACAATATTGTCAGCGTGCGCCACGATTTTCTCTTCAAGCGTCCGTGGCATATAATCGTCATCCGGAAGACCGAACATGTGTGCTTCCTCACACGTGAGACCGGCGCCCACATGTTTTTTGATGATACTGATGACACGTTCGTCCAAATTATGTTTTTTGGCCAGCTCCATACCGAGAACGGCATGGTCGATGTCATGCGATTGCGCGCGCCCCAAATCATGCAGCAAGGCACCGATTTCGACAAGCTCAATATCCACATCCATTCCGGCCGCCGCGTTTTCCCGAGCGATGCGCACGGCTTCGTCGGCGACGGTAACGCAGTGCTCAATGACTTTATCGTCGCAGCCTTCCTCTTTTAAAATTTGAATCGCTTCATCGCGGCTGATCATTTTACCACCCGGTTAGAGTATCAAGAGACGAAAATAAATGAAATGAATGAATAAAATCAGAATAAATGAAATTAAGTGAAATTGAAATGAAATTAAAAATTTAAATGAAATATAAATGAAATTGATGTTAGAAATTAAGTTAAAAACAAAGTAAATAATTGATGAAAAAATAAAATGGCGGAATTATCTCGGCATATCGCCGAATTCCGCGATGCGTGTGTCAAGCAATTGCTTAAACAGTTCGTTGTCTTCAAACACCAAGTCTTCTCCGCAAATCGGGCAGATGAAGTCTGTTTCCGTCGCTTCGTCAAAGACCAGGCGGAGACAGTTTTGCGGACAAACGTAAAAGACGTTGTTGTCTTCATACTCTTTTCTTTTGAGCAAGTTCCGGTACAACTTTTTCTTTTCGCGCTCAATCTGGTAATCAATACCGTCCATATTGATTTGCCACCGGAAAGTCAGCCAGCCGCTGTTGGCGTCGCGTTCGCGCCGGCAGATCGTGAATTTGTTTTCATACAAGATGAACAAAATCTTCCGAACGGTGTTGAGCGTGATTTCATATTCGCCGACGGCTTCAGCTTTTGCTTTTTCCGCTTCTTTTTCGGCCTTTTTCAGATCCTTTTCAAGCTTTTTAACATCGGCTTGGCTTTCGCCGGCCGCTTTGATTTCCGCTTTTAACTTTTTGACTTTGTCGTCCGCTTCTTTGGAAGCCGACTTGAGCGGGTTTAAAACGTTGCAGATTTCCTCGTCCGTCACTTCCCCTTCCGGCATATTCCGGATGAGCGTGATGCCGTCCTCGCCAATCAAACGTCTCAAATAACCGTTAATTAAAGGATCATCCAAATCAATCAAATCAATCACAGCCTCTTAAAAATATTTTTAAAATACAGTTGAATAAATAATAAATTGTAAAGAATAAATAATAAATTGTAAAAAATAATTGTAAAGAATAAATGATAAATGAAATAAATCCAAATTCAGTGTCCTTAATTGTTTATCAAATATTTATAGTTAGAGATAAGTTGGAACAATTTGGAACATGTTCGAAACAGTGCCGCCTCGCCGCACGCAGCCCGCCGTCCTTACAGTGCAAAAATACCGTATGGCGTTCTGAAAACTTTAATTTCACTGCCGGCCAGCGCATTAAACGAAATCGGTTTTTTGATCGTCACCGTTTCAAATGTCACCGGATCCAAAACCATAATCGCGTTCTCTTCCACATCCACCAAAACGGCGTTTTCGGCGTCGGCCGTGTTCCCCAAAAATTTGGCGTCTTTTAAGTTTTCGTTTTCCGTAAAATAGGAGGACGAATCCAGCAAGTTGATACCGGTCAGCCGCTTTGCGCAGTTTCGGACTTCAATCACTTTGCCGTCGATGTAAATCACATCACCTTTTTTAAATTCCGGCAGCCGCATCGCAAATGTCGTCCGGAAAATTTCCCGCCCGTCCTTGACGCCCGCCAGCGTATAGGATTCTGCGACAGAACCACCCATCAATTCGATGATGCGTTTACAAACATGGCGCCCGGCATTTGTGGAGCCAATAAAAACGTCGGCGCCGTCTTTAAAAGTCATCGAATCCGTGACAAAGGCGAGTTTATCGCCCTTTTTCAACTGTTGAATCATGGTGTCGTTGATGATTTGAAGACAGCGGTCAACTTCTTCTTTGGCCGGCATTCGGTTGCCGCCGCGGACTTGGATGATGCCTTCAAAATAACCGCCGGCGCGGCGGCTGCACATGTCGCACGCTTCGCGTTTAACCCGGACTTCGGTTTTGGCGTCCTTGTAAAGCTTAATGCCTTCCACTTCCGCTTCCATATCAACCAAAACATCGTAAATGTACGGCGAACGCGGATGCGCGTGCATGCCGATGGTGACGTTTTGAGCGTCTTCATGAAAGAGCATGTTTTCCTGTGCGGTCAGCGTCACGATTTCTTCAATGTTTTCAAAATCGCACCACTTGCTTTTGTAATAGTGGGCGCCGCATTGCGGACACACGCGCGCGTGGAGCACGAGCGGCAATTGAAATAAACTGAATTTTTGAGCAAAACAATCCCGGCAAACATTTTTGACCAAAACGTCCGTCTCTTGGCCGCACTCGGGACAAATGAGATTGCGGGCAGACGGCGATGAAGCCAGTGTCTGTGCAGATGCCGGAGCCGATGTCTGTGCCGGCACCGATGCGGATTGTTTCTCCGGATTTTGACCGGATTTCGAACCTGTATTTTTTTGTGAATTCATGACAAACCGTCACTTCGTTTTGAATAAATATTATTTTGAAATATTATTTTCAATGAATTATATAATTATGAAACATGTTTCAATTAATCTTATTTAAGTTTTGTTTTTCGGCGGCCAATTCTCTTCCAGCCACTTAACGAGCCGTCCGGAATCCATCGGTCCGACCAATGCCGACACTTTCATTTCTTTTTCGATATCATTTTGCAGGCGCGCCGCAAGCCCCGGCAAAATCAGTGTCTTGCAAGCCATCGCGTCAAAGTCAAACGCCGCGTTTTCAAATCCGGCCTGAATCACGCCGGCCGTCAGCTGTCCGCCGGCCACCGCCGCTTCCACGCCAAGTCCACCCGTATTGACGGACAGCAAATAGCAATCCACATTTGACGACGCTAAATCGCTTTCCACCGTGTAGAACGTGAGCGCGAAATTGGTCGTGAACAAAACCGGCGATTCGTGAGTCGGATTTCCGATCGTATACATTTTCGGCTCGACCGACGCCGGCGTTCTCGGATCTGTGTAAATCATCTTCGTCACATGAAGCAGCGGAAGCACTTCATACGGCTCCAGACCGTGAATAATCATAATGTCAGCATAACGAACGGTGAGCGCCGTCGCCGTCATGGTTTCAAAGTAACCGGCGTCCGCCAAAACACTTTCCATGGGGGATTTGTCTGCTGCCGATGCACGAATTTCTTTGGCCGAACGTCTCCAAGACGCAATCGGAAGCGCGATTAACGGATACGCCAAATCAGCGTCGCCGTCAAGTGCTGCTTTTCGAATCTGAATAAAATTCAAGAACGTTTGCCCGATTTCGCTGTTGCCGCATCCGGCGCCGGGGTCTAAAACCAATTTGGTCACGCCGGCTTTTTGAAGAGCGGCGGCGAGTGATTTTAATTCGTTCAAATCGCCGTTTGCGGAAACGACTAACGGAACGTCAAATTCAAGCGCCAGTTTCGCCATTTCCATGCGGTTTTTCATGTCGCAGGCATACATGAGCGGATTTTGACCGGCGGCCGCCGCCAATCCGGCGCGCATCACGTCAGCATTTTTGGTACACAAAATCAGCGGCATATTGCTCTTTTTGAGAATGGCTGCCACGCATTTCCCGAACGTTTCCGGATTGTTGGAAACGCTGCGCACCGCAATCATATCCAAATACAAAAATTCGCCGACGTAGAATTTTTTAAATGATTGAATCTTATCGACGCGTTCCGAAAGAGCGGCATCGGACATCGTGTCCCAAACATCGACCGCAATCGGCGTTTTGTTGTAAAACGAAAGTGTGTGGCGGAACATCACATCGTCGCCGCCGATGGTGACGGCGCGCTCGCCAACACCGATTTGAATTTCGGAAATTGTCGGCTGCAACAGCTCCGTCAAAGCTTCAAAATCCCGAACGGATTCCGGCGTTTTTTGCGACAGCAGAGCGTCCTTGATTTCTGATAAACGAATCCTTCGGCTGACCAAATCGGAAGCCATGGTCATTTTGGATTTGCCGAACAGTTTTTCGCAATCGTTCGGCAGATACATATAAACATCAAGCGGACTCTTGGCTTTTCTCATTCGTACACCTCCGTGAGCCACGCGTCATAATCTGCACCGGATTGGCCGGTTTCCGGCAAGTTATTCGAATTTTGTGCATCGGACAAGAGTTTCAACATCTGTTTTAACGTCGACACCGCTTTGGGATGCATCATCATAAACAAATCATTGCCGGCAAGCGCCAGTGATAGACCGGTGGTAATTTCCCAAATCGGTCCACGGTATTTGCGGTCGCCCCAATCGGAATCATCCGGCATCGGCGAAGAAATCATCCAGGCTTCGCGCGCGCCCCAGGCGTTTGTCGTGCCGGACGAAAGCGGAAACGCAAGTTCTTTGTCGCCGGAAAGTCCGGCCATCCGGATGCGTTCCATGTTGGAATAAGCGTAATCCAAACCGTAGCCGAGCGCGGCTGTCGTCGGGTCCATCACCAGGCTGTCCGGCGAAATATTGCACTGGCGCATCAGTTTGCGGTTCAGTTCTTTTTGCGCGTTGATGTCCATTTGTGTCCAGGACAAGATCACGTGCCCGTACTTTTTGGCGGCGTTGGCGACGCGCTGATAATCCATATTCAAGTTGGCGGACGCAATCAAAACCCGTTCGCCTTCGGCCGCTTCGGCCGCTTTTTCCAAAACTTCCGGATCCTTTTTCGGATTGCCGCTGCCGCCGATCACGATCGGAACATCCACGGCTTGTAAAACATCTTCGACCGTCTTGGCCGCATCTTTGGCGGACGTGTCTTTGATGTTCGGGTCGGTGGAAATCAAGTGAATGGTGACCATGTCCGCGCCGAAATCCCGGACGACTTTTTTCGCCCATTCGGCCGGATCGTTGATGACGTCGTCGTAATTTTCGCGAACGGATTTGGCAAGGCTCATCGGCATGTCGAAAACATCCATGGTGACGCAGTTGGGATTTTTCATTTTGCCGTCAAAGAAATACGGCATGGTTTGTTCGCCGCCGACCGTGTATGTTTTTTTGCGGCTGCCGCCGTCCTTTTTGGAGGCGCCGAAAACAACTTCCTGAATCGGCGATTTGAACGCAAACGGCTGAACATCAAAACGCCGTGCAGGGATTGTGTTGAGAGAGGAAAGAGATGAACGGGATAAGAGAGCGGAAAGTTCGTCGTCGGTCTCGCATCCGAGCGATTTTGCCGCGCCGGCGAATTGTGCCGCAAGAGCGGGGTCGTCCAGACCGGAAAGCAAAGCGTCGGCGTCGACACTCTCCGCGTCGGAAGATTGAAGATTTTTCAATAATTTTTCCAAATCCGAAAGTTTAATTTTTCGCGTCATGATTCCCTTTGAATACTGATTGATTGATATTTTAATTTTGCTTTGGTTTTATTTGTTTTTGTTTATTGTTTTGTATTGTTTTGTATTGTTTTGTATTGTTTTGTTTATTATTTTTGTTTTGTTTTGTTTTGCTTCCGGTTCCGGATGAAAAACGAATATGTGGATAAACAATGAGTCTTCTATTTATATCTGAATGAATTATATAGTAACTATACCTGATTTGGTAATAATTGCAAAAGTTGTGATTCCATGAAGCTGACGACAAATATTGTAATCTTAAATCCTATTGATTGTGATTACGATAAAATATTTTTGAATTTTTAAATCTGCTTCATCAACAAACAATGCATTCAGAGAAACGAAAAGCCAAATCTGCTTATCCTTTAAATCGCCATGCGTTGTTACTGTATGTTCCATATCGATCGGCAACGGCGCAATCAAAAAATAAATCAAAAAAATAGAATAAATAAAACAGAAACGAAAAACAATAAAAATGAAATGTCACCCCTTTGGGAAAATAAACGGAGAGTGTAAAATTATGGCCGACGAAAGATCTCAAGACCGGAGAAATATGTCATCCGCATCCTCATTTGAGCACAAGAAGCATGCCCGCCCGAAGCCGGAGCCCGGCGAGCGTGAGGAATTTGTTTGGATTTTGGACTACCTCCCCTACGGGCGGGAAGACGATCCACGCCCGGTTTACCAGAAAAAACCGTTGATTCAGTCTTTGGGAGACAGCAAATTCGTTCTGCTGGAATTGATTCCGAACGAAGGAAAAGTGCCGCCCGTCCACATCAAAACGCCCATCGGCCCCGGCGAAAAGGAATACATCGACCGCGTCAAAACCCGGATTATGTACGACGAACTCTCCCGCGGCGCCAAATTAGAGTTACCGCTCGCGATCGCCGAATCCGTCAAAGCCCAAGAAGAGCGTTTCATCAAATTCTACAACGACGCGCAGCCGGTTTCCATGCGCCAGAACAGCTTAGAGCTTCTCCCCGGCGTCGGCAAAAAATTAATGCTCGACATTTTGGCCGAAACGAAGAAAAAGCCGTTTGACAACTTTGAAGATTTAAAAAAGAGAGTGCCGGCGCTCCGCGACCCGGAAAAACACATTATTGACCGGATTATCGAAGAAATGAAGGGCGGACAAAAGTATTACGTCTTTGCGGCGCCGCCGAAAATGAAAAGGGAATAAAATCCTTTTTCATTACTTTTTTTCATTTTTTTGTCTTTATTCTTTTTTTGTTTTTTTGGCGAGCGGCATGCGCGCGCGTTATGGCGACACTTTTTTCTTTTGCGTTTTTGAAAAACATGGGACACTTTCTGAAGATGTCAAGCAATCCCTCCCGAAAAATCAAACGCTTTGCGTTTGATTTTCTCGGATTTCACTGAAATGTGATGGGGACAGCAGTGACGGATGCAATTTGAAAATAGAAAGTTGCAGATGCAATCAATACAGTTAACTGTAAATGCAAACTAAATTTAAAAAATAGTTAACTGTAGATGCAATTGGTACAGTTAACTACGGTACAAACTAAATTTAAAAATAGTGAACTGTAGGTACAATCTGCACTCCAACCGGAATTTGCAGATCGGAATCCGCAAAATACAAACGCTATCGCGTTTGATTTAGCGGGAGGGTTTGCATGATATTCAAAAAAAATGAGATGATGTTACTCTTTCTGTCCGGCATACATCCGTTCGACTTTGTCAATCGTATCGATATCTTCGACCGTTTTGTCTTCCCGAACTTGAATCAATCTCGGGAACCGGAGCGCATATCCGGCTTGGTAATTCGTGCTTTTTTGAATTTCCTCGAAAGCGATTTCAAAAACAACTTCGGGTTTGACTTTGATTTCAACCCCGGACTCGGCTTCAATGAGCGGCATAAACTTTTCCGTCAAATTGTCCAAAAGCTCATCGGAAAGACCGGTGCCGACGCGCCCGATTTCCAAAAACGCGTTGTTGATGTTGTCGTAACACGCCAAAACGAAGGACCCGATTTTGCTTTTGCGCTTGCCGGAACCCCATTCGCCGCCGATGACCACCAAATCTAAGGTATCCATCACCGGTTTTTTCTTCATCCAGTTCTTGCCGCGCTTGCCCGGCGAATAGGCCGAGCTCGGGTTTTTCATCATAATGCCTTCATGGCCGGCTTTGAGGGCTTTTTCATAAATTTCATGGGCTTTGGCCGGATCGTTCGTGATCACCATAGCATCGACGCTGATACCTTTGGCGCTCTTTTTGACGAGTTGAGCCAAACGTTCCCGCCGCTCTTCCAGTGGTTTTTCAATCATGCTTTCGCCGTCGACGTAAAGGAGGTCAAACAAATTCACATGAATCGGAATGTCGCGGGACGTGGACTCGACGTCGTATTTGCGCCGGAAACGCCGGAGAATATCCTGAAAAGCCCGCGGGCGCCCTTCTTCATCGATCGCGACCGCCTCGCCGTCCAAAACGGCGTCTGTCGCTTCAACACCTTCACGAATGGCGTCTGCCACGTCCGGAAGAGAATCGGTCACATCTTCGAGACGCCGGGAATACAGCTTGATGTCGTTGCCTTTTTTGTGAATTTGAAGACGCGCGCCGTCAAATTTCCATTCGACCGCCACCGTTCCGATTTCTGAAAACGCCGTTTCAATGCTGCTCGTCACTTGCGCGAGCATCATTTTGACCGGACGGTTGATTTGGATGTGCTGGTTCTCTAAATTATGAATGCCGCCGGTTTTGGACGCGACCGCCACTTCGCCGAGATCGTTGGTGACCATGAAGGCGAATTCGACTTTTTCAACCGGAACGTCAAAGGCTTTTGCGATCGAATCGCGAACAATTCCTTCACCAATACCGATCCGGAGTTCTTCAAGCGCGATCCGGGAAATGTATTTGGCTTCTTCGGGCGTCGCCGCGGAAAAAAGAGATTGCAGAATTTTAATTTTTTGAGACTGGGCACCTTTCCCAGAAGCGTTGGCGATGCTTTTCAATTGATCGTAAACCTGCCGGACGGTCAGTTTGCCGCAAACTAAAAAAGACAGATCCGTGTCGTCAGCGCCCGGTTCCGGCTCAAAAAAGCTGGAAAACGTCGACTGGTTTTTCTTTTCTTTGGACAGCACCGAAAACGTCGTTTCGCCGACGTCGCCGGTATCCTTGAGATCATCTTTGATTTTGTCGGGCGAAATGCCGGCCGCTTTGGACAGCGCCGCATAAAGAAGATTCGGTCCGAGACCCAGCTTCTCGCCGGTCCAGGCCGGAAAAATCTCGCCCATAATCATGTAACAGGAAACGGAAAGCTCATCCTCGTCCAATTCTTTTAAAAAAGAGGCGAAAACGTCCGTCATTTCAAGGGAACTTGAAATTTGTTCCACGTCATGACAAACGCTTGCGAACCGGCAAAATTGAGTGATGATTTTCCCTCCGTCAACGAAATTTTGTTCAGTAAGTGTTGTTAGTTATATGTTGTTAATGTTGACAATTTTCAAATTACGTCTTACAGTCGCATTTGTAAACGGAAATGATATCGCTTAAAATGGCGCTCGCCGTTTCCAAAGATCCGGCGCCTTTTCCGGTGACGGTGATTTCGCCGGCCAAATCCGTCTGCACCGCCGCTACGTTGAGCGTTCCGGAAACGGACAACGGATGACCGATCGGAACCAGCCGGGGCGCGACGCTTAATTTGCCGTCCTTTCGGACTTCGCCGATGAGCTTAATGGTTTTTCCGGATTTGGCGCTCATTTCCAGCGCCTCGTACGTCACATTGGTGATGCCGGTGATGTCCACATCTTTAATGGTTTTGTTCATACCGAAAACGGCGTTGGCCAAAATCACGACTTTGCACGCCGTATCAATGCCTTCCACATCGTAAGACGGATCCGTTTCCGCAATTCCCAAGTCGACCGCTTCGGTTAAAATTTCAGAATAGCCGGATTTCTCCTCGTACATGCGGGTTAAAATGTAATTGCAGGTGCCGTTGAAAATTCCTTTGACGCTTTTAATTTCATTGCCGGCCATCACTTCATTCATCAGATTGATGACGGGCATCGCGCCGCCGACGGTGGCTTCAAATTTAAAAGCGCAGCCGTTCTTTTCCGCCAGATTGCTGAGTTCGCGGAATTTCATGGTGAGCGGGCCTTTGTTGGACGTCACGACGTCTTTTTTGGATTCAAGCGCCGCCGTCATGTTGATGAGGCCCGCGCCGCCCGTTTGAATATCGGTCGGCGTCACTTCAATCACCAAATCGTGGTCGATTTTTTGAATAACGTCCAGACCGGTCATCCCGAGATGATCTTTGGACGCGACCGTTCCGGTTTCCGCTTTATTTTGCAGGCACTTTTGTAAATCAAGACCCTTTTCATCAATGGCCGCGCCTTTGGAGTCCGTGATGGCGACGACCGATAAATCAATTCCTTCCCGTTTCAGTTCCGCTTTTTTCATCAAAAGCGCTTTGGCGACACCTTGGCCGATGGAGCCGAATCCGATAATGGTTACTTTGACAACTTTCATAAAATTTCCCCCATTTTTCATTTAATCCGCGTCAATCGGCAGAATCAGCAGTAAGTCTTTCTCCGTGGCAATTTCTTTGAGCATATCCAAAACCCGGTTGAGTTCCGCCCGTCCGATCGCATTAATTTTCAACGCGGCCGACGTCGGTTCAAGAATTTCCGGCATGGATAACGACATATCCACAACTTCGGCGATGCCGGTGCCGTCAATCCGGCTGATGGTGTCTTTAATGTCGGTATTGATCACGTGACCGATCATGATAACGGTCATGGTTTCCCGGTATTTTTCCTCGTCAATCCGAAGAACACGAATCCCCTGACTTTCGATTTTGTCTTTGATGCTGCTGATGATCTGCGGTTTGGCGTCCAAAACCAAACGCACCTGGACTTTTCCATCCATCCCGGGAGACGTGTTTTTGGTTTTGTGGTAGTGAAAAACCGAAATCAAATTCGCTTTAAAATGAGAAACGGGCTCAAGGGCTAAAATCAACTGCCCGGGCTCGTCCTTTAATTCGATGTCCATTGTAACTCTCATCGTAACGCCTTTTTATTTTTTGTCCGTAAAAGAAAGTTCTTGTTTAAAAATTTATTTTTATTTTATATGAAATATTCATGTCCATAAAACAACTCGGCGCTCTTATAAATCTTTTGCAAAAAAATTCGCTGCGCGAATTTTTCAGGGGCGGTGGGAGTCTGAAAATGATTGAGTTCGCTGCGCGAACAGCTCCCTTCGGTCGCATAAAGTTTGTGTTTTCCTGATACCGATTTGCATCAACTGTTTCTAAAAATACACTTGTTTCTTGGTACCGTTTTGCATCAACTGTTTCCAAAAATACACTTGTTTCCTGGCACCGTTTTGCACCTACAGTTTCCAACAATACAGTTGTTTCTTGGCACCGTTTTGCATCAACAGTTTCCAAAAATACACTTGTTTCTTGGTACCGATTTGTATCAACTGTTTCTAACAATACAGTTGTTTCTTGGTACCGTTTTGCATCAACAGTTTCCAAAAATACACTTGTTTCTTGGTACCGTTTTGCATCAACTGTTTCCAAAAATACACTTGTTTCTTGGTACCGTTTTGTATCGACCGGTTCTAACAATACAGTTGATTCCTGTTCCAATTTGCACTTTCCGTTCCGCAAGCTCCGCTTAAACAGACGCTTTGCGTCTGTTTAAGCGGAAGCAGCCACTCAGGAAAAATCAAGGACACGACTCTTCAGACTTAAAAACAGAAATGGACATTGCGATTTGCTCAACTCAAAAACAGAAACGAACCATGCTGTTCGTTCAACTCAAAAAAAGAAAATCAGGAAACGGTTTTGCTTGCCGCAAACAAAAACCATCGCCGTAACGCGCGCGTTGCCGCCCGCAAAATCAAATAAAATCCGAAGTTTCAATCATCGGCGTCACTTTTTGGGATTCCGGACGGATTTTCACAACGAGAGTGCCGCACCGCATGCTTTGAAGTTCTTTCTTAAACTCAAGCGGATGCCGGACTTCGACGACCGGACCGAACGGGTTCAGCGGAACGGACGCGGCTTCAAGACCGTCATATTTGAAAGACAAAGGCATGCGATCGGCATTGCTTTCGTCCAAAACCACTAAAAGACAGTTGGCCGGATTTCGGATGCCGAGGGAAGACAGCGTCGCGTTTTCAAATGAAACGGAATTTGAATCCGAAATGACGCAAATTTCTTTGGCGTCGAGGCCTTGTCCTTCAAAAGAAGACAGGCGGGGACCGAAAGAATCGACCGTGAAACCTTTCGGCGACGGTGCCGAAGAGGCGCCGGCCAAATAAGAACCGGGATAAAGAGCGGAGACCATTTCAAGAACGTCTTGCCGCTTCATTTCTTCATGACTTGTTTGAGTGTTCAACATGTTTTCTTCAATCCCTTTTCAAATATTTGAATCCTTTCTTTGCGTTTGCCGGAATTAAGTTCCGGTGACGCTCATCTCGGAAATCCGAATGGCGGGCGTCACAATGTTGCCGACTTTTCGAATCACCGGACCGGCGCCGTCGATTTTGGACAGCATGTCGTAAATGTTTCCGGAAATCATCACGGACTTGATCGGCGCTTTGATTTCGCCGTCTTCCACCCAATACGCATTTCGGCCTTCGACGGAAAAGTCGCCCGAAATTTCGTTTGCGGTGTGCGCGCCGATGACCGTGTGAACATAAATGCCGCGCTTCGTGTCGCCGACAACGTCGCCTTGCGGATATTTCACAACCAGATTGCTGATGTCAACGGACGGGATCGATGAATAGGAGTTTCTGTAGCCGTTTCCGGTGCTTTTGACATTGTCTTTGCCGGCCGTGTAACTGTCATAAAGGTATGACTTCAGGTAACCGTTTTCAATCACATTCGTTCGCCGCGTCGGCGTTCCTTCGTCGTCAAACGGACTGCTGGCAAAACCGCCGGCAAGCGTTCCGTCGTCGATAATCGACAAATCATCCGTTCCGATTTTTTCATTCAATTTTCCCGCCAGGCCCGAACGCTCTTTTTGAACGTTATCGGCGTCGATGGATAAGGCAAACGTATTTTCCAAAATGTCTGCAAACGAAAACGGGTGGAAAATGACCGGCAGTTTCGCCGTTTGAATAGAAATTCCCTTGACCGACTATTGAGATAAATCCGCTGCCGTTTGACCGATTTTGAAAAAGTCGATGTCCTTGGACCGCGACACTTCATAATCGTAAGCCGTCGCCAAGTTTTCATAGCCTAATCCGCTTTCCGCCACCACGTCAATGTATCCGGACATACCGGTTCCCTTCTTTTTGGCAAAAACGCCGTTGGTGTTCATGATGAGAACGTGAGAAATTGACCGTGAAAAGCTGCCGGACGTCGGCTCGACGCCGGAAACGGCTTTCGCACCCGAAATCATTTCCATCGTGTTGTCAATGCATTCTTCCAAAGGCATTCGAATAATCCGATCATCAAAAAGACCGGCGACCGGCGTATAGTCCGCCTTCTCGGGCAGACTCTTGAAGAACGGATCCGGATCCATGACTTTTGCAGACCCGACGGCGTTTTTGACGCAGTCCGTTAAACTGCTTCTCACGTTTGTTCCGGAAAAACCGACCGCGCCGTTCACAACCGCCCGAACGCCGTAGCCAGTGTTGGTGCTGCACCGGGCGGTTTCGATAATATCCTTTTTGAAGTTAATCATCGTCGCCCGTTTCATCGAATAAATAATTTCAGCGTCTTTCGCCCCCAATTTTTGAGCCAAAGCGAGCGCTTTTTCAATATCGTCCATGACGCTTCCGAAAACCTGTTCCTCGTCGCGTTCGGCGTCTAAAATGCAATCCATTTTAAGCACCCCCGACCGTGGCTTTGGAAATAGAGAGATGCGGTGCGCCGTCCGACACCGGAACTGTCTGTCCGGCTTTGCCGCAGTGTCCGGCGGTCAGCTTCAAATCGTTGCCGACGTGCGTGACCTGATTGAGAATTTCGAGAACGCGGCCCGACAGCGATACGTCGCGGACAAGCTCCTGAATTTCGCCGTTTCGAATCATATAACCTTTCTCGGCGTTGAATTGGAAAACGCCTTCGCCGGTATTCACTTGGCCGCCGCGGGAGCCGACCAAATAAATGCCGTCCCGGACGTCTTCCAGCATTTCCTCGAATTTCGTGTCCCCGTTTTCGATATAGGTGTTGCTCATCCGAACGACCGGAATGGAATACCCTTGAGAGCGGGCGTTTCCGGAACAGCAGTTGAAAATGCCGGCGGTTTCCCGGGAATGCATATAAGAATTCATGACGCCGTCCTGAATCAAAACGGTTCGTTTCGACTCGACGCCTTCCGAATCAAACGGGAAGTACCCGTATTCGTGAACCGTCGCGTCGTCGACGACGGTAATGAGCGGCGAACCGACTTGTGTTCCGAGCCGGTCTTTTAAAACGGAATCGTTTTGAAGCACCAAATCCGCTTCGGACGCATGCCCGACGGCTTCGTGCGTAAACACGCCCGCCAATTCCTGATCCAAAATCACCGGCATTTGACCGCCTTTGGGCGTTTTAGCTTTCAGCATTTCTTTGGCCGTGGCGGCTGCGTTTTTCGCCAGCGCGAACGGATCGTATTTCTTAAAAATTTCATAGCCGGAGATGGTGAATTTGCTTTCCCGGCCCATTTGATAAACGCCGTTTTCAGACGCAACGGCCGACACCGAAAAGCCGGTCCGGACCAGCCGGTATTCCGCTTCAATGCCTTCCGAATTTTCATAACGCGTCTTTAAGATGCTTTCCGAATAGGAAACGCGCGTATTTTTGATGCCTTCTTCCCGGGCAAACTTCTCAATTTCGCGCAGCATTTCCACTTTTTCTTCAATACTGATGTCTTCCGGATTGATCTGAGCCGCCGGAACGTTTCGGACAACCGGATTTGAAATCGGTTCCAGCTTGATTTTTTCTTTCGGCGTTTTTTGATTCATCCCGGCCGCCAAACCGGCGGCGTTTTGAATGCCGTCTTGGATATCGGCGTCGCCTTCCACCGACGTGTATCCCCACGACCCGTCGGCAAGCGCCCGAATCCCGGCGCCTTTTGTATAGTTTTTAGAAATGTTTTCGATCTTTCCGTTATCCAGGACAATTACCATCGCCCGCCCCTCAATACGGTTCGAATCATAAAATTGAATATTTTTCATCTTTTTTTGACCTCTTGTTTTTATTTTATGATTTCCTGTTTTTGTTCGTTCTTCATTCGTATTTTAATTAATGCAGTCGTTTTTCAGAAATTATCGTTCAGGCGTCCGTTTTGTTTTTTAAATTTTCATTTTTTGACTTCGTTTTTATTTTTTTTAATTATATTTTTATGTCCTTGACATTTATGTTCCTATTCAAATAACATTCTATTACAGATTTATTTTATAGTTTAAATTATTTAAAAGTAATAATTTCAGATGTAATATATAATAATACATTATAATATATCAAGAATAATGTTTTAAGCAGGGCAACTTATATAAATTTAAACCGATATTTTGGATTTAGTGATTTCAAATGATCGGACTTAAAGAAATGGCATATGTTTTTGTCGGAACCGCAATTTTGAGTGCAGTCCTTTTTGCATGGTATGCATTCGGCACAGACTTCTTCAACTTTGATTACACCAGCAACACCCAGCAATTCATCGCCACTTTCGTCGGCGTCGCGATCTGTTTGGTGACATACGTGATTGCAAAACCGCAATCCTGATTTAAAAATTAATGATTATAATTTATAAAACCGCATGAATCAAATCATTTTGATTTATGCTTTTTTTATTTCAAATAGAACATACAAAATTATTTAATAATGAGTTGATTCAGCAATGGATAGATTCAGATCCGGTTTATGAATCATATGAAAATGAGAATAAGTGTAAACCCATATAAACCTTTTTTAATTTTATTGACTGTTATAATTTTAAAAAAAATAAAACAATGAAGATTGAATTCAATCTCATTGTTTACGGACCGGTAAATCGCCGAATTTACTCGGCGTGTTCCGGTTTTAGGGCTTCCGCCAGTTTTTTGAGGAACGCGTCCTTTTTCGGGCTGTCGACCAAAGCGTATTCCAAAACTTCGGTGATCGTGGAAACAGTCACAATCTCAATGACGTCTTTGTAAGCGTCTTCGATCATGACGTCCAGCTCATTCGATTTCGGAATGATGACTTTCTTGATGCCGGATTGCGCGGCCGCTTCAATTTTGTAAGTCACGCCGCCGACCGGAAGCACATCGCCGCGAACGGACAAGGAGCCGGTCATCGCCACGGACTGGTTCACCGGAATATTTTCGTAAGCGGACATCACGGCCGTCGCAATTGAAATGGACGCGCTGTCGCCTTCGACGCCTTCGTATGTGCCGACGAACTGAATGTGAATATCGATGGCTTCGATGTTCTTTCCGGTGACTTTTTTAATCACGGCGGACACGTTTTTCACGGCTTCGCGGGCAATGGTTTTCAATTGTCCCGTCGCAATGATGTTTCCTTCGGAACCGGACAGAGACGGGGTGACTTCCGACAAAATCGGAAGAACGATACCCGAATCACCGCCGATCACGGCCAAACCGTTGACGCGGCCGATTTCGCCGCCGCCCCGGAGGAACGACTCGTAATCTTTCTTGTTTTCCAAATACCGGTCAGCCAGCTGCTGTTCGATGGACCGGGAAATCTTTTTGGCTTTCAGCACGTGGCTTGCGGTGGTGTATTGAGCGCCGTCGGCGCCGGCCAAGTCGCCGGCCACACGGACGAGACCGCCCAAATCACGGAGTTTCAGCGTCAAATGACCTTTCTTTCCGGAGCGGCGTTTTGCTTCCCGGATGATTTCCTTCACGGCGTCCTCGTCAAACTGCGGAATCCGGCCGTCGCGCATGACTTCCTGAGCCACGAACCGAATGTATTTGTCGCGGTTTTCGGGCGTGTCCGGCATGGAGTCGCGCATGTAAACTTCATAGCCGTATCCTTTGATTCTGGACCGAAGCGCCGGATGCATTTTTTCAAGCGCGTCGACGTTTCCGGCGGCCACCATGATAAAGTCGCAGGGAACCGGTTCGGTTTTAACGAGCGCGCCCGAGCTTCTTTCAGACTGTCCGGTAATCGCGTATTCTTTTTCCTGAAGCGCCGTCAGCAAGCTTTGCTGGGATTCGATGCCCAAGATGTTGATTTCGTCCAAAAACAAAACCCCTTTGTGGGATTTGTGAATGTCTCCGGCTTCCACACGGTCGTGCGCCGGTGTTTCAAGACCGCCGGACTGGAACGGGTCGTGGCGGACGTCGCCGAGAAGCGCGCCCGCGTGTGCGGCGGTCGCGTCCACATACGGCGCATGCTGCTTGTTGTAATTGGAGACGAGGAGTTTGGGGATGAGCGCGTCGTCGCGGCCGATAAATTGGCGGGCGAGCGTCATGAATAAAATACAAACGAAAAGGCCGATGAGAATCTGATTCGTGATGACGGCGTAAATCATAATGCCGACCATCAGCGCGAGCATAATCATGGTTTTCGATTGCGATTTTTTCTGCGCCTCGGCGCGGTGGGCGGCAACGATTTCGCGTCCTTTGCCGGCCGGCACCCGGCGGATGCGCGGGTTGTTGTTGTCCTCCGCATTCGGGTAAACCAAAATGTCTTCCAGTTCTTCTTTGGGCAGCAATTCCGCCATCGCTTTCGCGAGGAGCGATTTTCCCGTACCGGGCGTTCCGATCATCATGACGTGGCGGCGCTGGCTGGCGGCCTTCTTCACGATTTCAACGGCGTCTTCCTGTCCTAAAATTTGATCGATCAAAAGCGGCGGAACGTTGATTTCACCCGTGTTTTTAAATTGAATACCCAGCTCAATGTTTTCATTGTCGTTGGGAATATCTTTAATTTTCACGTTTTGCGTGTCCGACGCCGCCGGAGCTGAAGGATCAGAGAACTCTTGATTGTCCACAGTGTCTACTGTGAGTCCTTTGAAGTTATCCATTGCTATCACATGTTATTTTTAAAAAAAAGATGTAATCGTTGAATCTATTTTAAGTTATGGAATTAATGGCTTACTTATATGAACAATTCTATAAGAATTTAACTAAAATTCGGACGGCGCGTCGGAATTTTTCATAAGCGGCAGATGTCCGAACCCTTTCGTCGCATGACAAAACAGTCCTTTGCCGTGAAAAACAAATCGGTAAAATGAAAAACAACAAAAACACCATTTCCGGTAAAACCAAACTTAAAATAGAATCGGCGCTTTCATCTGTTCAAAAACCGCGGCGATTGTATGAAACCGAACCAACTCTTTGTGTTATTGTTTGCTCTTTCCGTTTTGCTGATTTTCTTGGCGACGTTTCACGTTTCCGCAACGGTTCAAACGGACATCGACGTCAAAGAAATGACGATGACGTTTCACGATACGGGCGCCACCGCCGAAATTCATTATGAAATCGGGCTTCTGACGCATATTTACACCTTCTTTTTCGGAAGCCGGAATTTAGATCCGTACATCAGCGACTTCTTGGTCAGCTTTCCGGATTACAGAATTGTGTCCATCGGCAGCGAATCGGCGACGATAGAACTGTATAACGTGACGCGGACCAGCAATAATTATTACCTGCACGATGCACACCAATTAGGCAGCACGGTCGATTTACTGGTTTTGGTTTACCCGAACGGCCAAACGAAAACATATGAAAACGTATCGGAAACGCCAAATACGTTCTATGAGAGATAAAATAAGAACAGACCCGGTTTTAAAAAACGCTGACAAAAAAAGTGCCGCTGAAATGCGTGTGCGTGCTGCCGTCCAAAGAAATAAAAAATAAAAAAAGAAAATGTCAAATCCGAAACGGATTATTGACATTCGTCGTCTGTTTTATAAATTTTGACGTCCAGTTCTTCCGCCAAAAGCGGTCCGCCGGTAACGCCAAATGCTTTGAAATGATCGGATGCGACATGGCTGTCGAAAATATTCTGCGTTTTCCACTGCTCGACCATGATGAAGGTGTCTTCTTTTTCGGTGCTTTCGTAAAGCGCGTAACTGATACATCCGGGTTCGGCGCGGCTTTTCGCGATCAGCGGTTTTGTGGTGAGTAAAAACTCTTCTTTAAATTCGGGTTTAATTTTCATATAAGCCAAAACAATCAACATAAAAAAACCTCCGATTGGGTGTTTAATGACATTGCTTATATAATTTGGCATATGGCTAAACATTTAAGAATATACCGCCATATAGCGAATAGATTCAAGAATGATCGCCGTCGAACCGGACGCTTTTGGCCAACAGTTTCAACGGTTTTGAATCAACGTTGTACCCGTCAACCGTCACCAAAAAGTTATCCACCGTCCAAATGTAACCGGCAGCCGTCACCGTATCTTCCGCCCCACCCGATTCAACGCCGCCGTTTGCGGCGTCCGGCGTATATGTGTAAGAATAACGGTATCCAGGCATGGAGTTGACAGCCGCTTTGATGACGGCGCGGTCTTGTTCCCCGGACCGGGCGTAATGCCGGGCGGCCAAATCGGCGGCAAGCAGCGACGCATTTTCCGGCGAATCCGCTGCCACGACATTGACATATGCAAACCCGTTCGGCACTTTATCCGGATTTTCGCCGGGACCTTTCATCCAATTATCCGGTTTTGAAAAATAAAGAAGAATGTCAGACGCCGGCATTTTCCAAAACTCAGCCGTAAACGGCGTTGTCTGTTCCCGGTAAGTGACATACAAATAAAATCCGGAATAGCCCGGATACGTATGGGAAGCGGTGGAATCAACAATGCCGCCGAAATCGGCTACTGTTATGATTTCCGAGTCAACCGTCGTTTCACCGGATTCGGCCGCAGCGGCAATTTCAGTTTCGGCGACAGTTGCCGGGGCGCCGTCCGGACTTTGTTCCAACGCAGTCGTGCCGTTTTCCCAAGACAAAATCGCTTCGGAATAATTATAGCGGGTGTCGTTGTAATAATCCCGGTTCAATGTTTTCGTCTCGATGTTGCCGACGACCGGTATTATATTTTTGAATTCGGCCAGAACGTTTTGAATAAAATAGGGGAAGGGCGCCGAATAA
This sequence comes from Methanolapillus africanus, assembly GCF_032714475.1. Taxonomy (NCBI): domain Archaea; kingdom Methanobacteriati; phylum Methanobacteriota; class Methanomicrobia; order Methanosarcinales; family Methanosarcinaceae; genus Methanolapillus; species Methanolapillus africanus. The sequence goes on from NZ_JAWDKD010000008.1 coordinate 52,152, forward strand.
GTCTGCGTGCCGGACGCGTTTTCAAGATCTGCGTCATAAAAAATTTCCCGCGTATTTATATAATGAAATCCGGCCGGGCCGTCGACTTGAACCAGATCGGGAGAAAGCGTCCACTCAGGGTCAATGGCATGCGTCTGGACAAGCGCCGTCAAAACAACGGCGCCCAACATCAGCAGCAATGAAATGCCGGCAATGAATATTTTTTCTTGAGTGTTCGACATTTTTTCCCCGTTTTTTGAAGTTGTTTTTATGAATATTATATATGTACCATATTTTTATTTGATTGTTTTGTTCCGTCAAAACAGCAAAGTATTAGTATTATATAGAATATAATATATTAAAATAAAAATAATTGTAATCGGAGTCGGAGTTTATTAATAGAAATTATTATTAATAAGGAGATTCCATTATAGTTGTTTAGATTTTACACAAGGAGGAAATGACATGGATTTTACAACACTTTTTAAAGCGCCTGAATCGGAAGGAAAAGAGAAGCACGTCCCGGTGATTGATATTTTAAAGAACCACGGCGGAAAAGACGAAACGCTTGTGTTGGTGACCGTCGGCAAAGAAGTGCCCCACCCGAACACCATTGAACACCACATTGTGTGGATTGAGCTCTACGGCGTCAAAAAAGACACAAACCAAGTGATTTGCCTCGGCCGCCAAAACTTTGCGCCGACGTTTACGGACCCGACCTCCAAATTCAAGGTCAAGCTCGACGACTTCAAAGCCCTCGGCGCTTTGGCTTACTGTAACATTCACGGGGTCTGGAAAAATACCCTTGACCTTTAAATCAAAATGATGAACACGGAGAGAAATGAATCCATCCGGATCATTTCTTTCCTCCTTTTTTATCTGTTTCTGTTATTCTTTTTTTGTTTTTTCTTGCGGCAGCCGGCGCGCGCGTGATGGCGGCACTTTTTTGAGAGGCGATTGGGAAAATGACCGCTGTTTTCGTAGAAGCGTCAATTTCCACTACATTTATATTTGATTCTCTCGTTATCTCATCCATTTAGAAAAATCAATCCCAAAGGAACACATTATGCAGCCGCTTCATCATATTATATCTACCCGCGAATATTCCCGGGAAATGCTTGACGAAATATTGGAAATGGCGGAAAAATTAGAACCGATTGCAAGGGGCGAACAAACCACCAAAATTATGGACGGAAAATTACTGGCGCTTCTCTTTTTTGAACCCAGCACGCGAACCCGGATGTCTTTTGAAACTGCGATGCTTCGGCTCGGCGGTCAAATCATCAACATGGGATCGGTGGAAGCCAGTTCCATTGCGAAAGGCGAATCGCTGGCCGACACCATTCGCGTGGTGTCCCGGTACGCCGACGCGGTTGTTTTGCGCCATCCGCGCGAAGGGGCCGCTCTCATGGCGTCCGAATTTTCTTCTTCTCCGATTATTAACGGCGGCGACGGCGCCGGCCACCACCCGACTCAAACTCTTTTGGACCTGTACACCATCAAGCGTGAAAGCAAACTGGACAACCTCAACATTGCTTTGGCCGGCGATTTAAAATACGGGCGGACGGTTCACTCACTTTGCTACGCGCTTTCCCGCTACGGCGCTAAAATCAATCTGGTGTCGCCGCGCGAATTGGAACTGCCCAAGCGCATCGTTGACGACTTAAAGGCGCGCGATATCAAAGTTCATATCGCCCATTCGATGGAAGACGTGATTGACGAAGTCGATGTCCTTTACATGACCCGCATTCAAAAAGAGCGGTTCCCGGACCCGGCGGAATTCAACCGCGTGTCCAACAGCATGCGTATTACGGAAGAGTTGATTGAAAACTGCAAACCCAATCTGAAAATTATGCATCCGCTGCCGCGTGTGAATGAGATTTCACCGGCGGTCGATAAAACCGAGCACGCCGCTTATTTCAAGCAAGCGTTTTACGGCGTCCCGGTTCGGATGGCGATTTTGTGCAAAGTCCTGGGGGTGGACATATGAGCGAAAAAAACACCCGCTCGAAGAAGCTCGGCGACAAAAACGACTTGCGGATTAAGGCGATTGAAAACGGCACTGTGATCGACCACATCACGCCCGGGCAAGCGCTCAACGTTTTAAAAATCATCAGCGTCGGCGAAAATTTCAAAAACACGGTCAGCGTCGTGATGAACGCCGGCGGCGCGCGCGGCGACAAAGATGTGGTGAAAATCGAAGGCAAAGAATTGACGGAAAAGGAAGTGGCTGCCATCTCCTTGTTGTCGCCCAAAGCGACCGTCAACATCATCCGCGACTTTATTGTGATCGAAAAGAAGCAAGTCAAAACACCGGAATGCGTGAACGGCATCATCAAATGTCTCAACCCGAATTGTATTTCCAACAGCAACGAGCCGATTGACAGCCGGTTTTTCGTCAAAGAATGCCACACAGGCGCGCTTCTTTTGAGATGCGCATACTGCGAAAGCGTGATGACGGAAAATTTGATGATGAATTTTAAATAAAAACTTTTTTTCTTTTTTTGGCGGCGGCATGCGCGCGCGTTATGGCGGCACTTTTTGTTTGCGAGCAAGCAAAAAATGTCCCCGATTTCTTTTTTTGAGTTGAACGAACGGCGACTCTAATTTCTATTTTTGAGTTGAACGAGCCGCCCCGTTTAAACAGACGCCTTTGGCGTCTGTTTAAGCGGATATCGCAGAATGGGAAGACACAATCAGAAACAGCAGATGCAAAACAGAGCAAAGTGACTCCTGTATTGTTAGAAACAGATGCTGAAAACCGAAACAAGAATCATGTGTATTGTTAGAAACAGTTGGTACAAAACGGTACCAAGAAAAGACTGTATTGTTAGAAAACAGTTGATGCAAAACGGTACCAAGAAAAAACTGTATTGTTAGAAACTGTTGATGCAAATCGGTACCAAGAAAAATCTGTATTGTTAGAAACAGTTGATACAAAACGGTACCAAGAAAAGACTGTATTGTTAGAAACTGTTGATGCAAATCGGTACCAAGAAAAGACTGTATTGTTAGAAATTGTTGATGCAAATCGGTACCAAGAAAAGGCTGTATTGTTAGAAACAATTGATGTAAACGATTCTAGAAAATACAAACTTTATGCGACCGAAGGGAGCTGTTCGCGAAGCGAACTTACAGAATTAGACTCCCACCGCCCTTGAAAAATTCGCGAAGCGAATTTTTTAGGAGACCTTTTCGCCATCGATTTCCATCACGGATTGGAGCGGATCGATGAAAATCACTTCCTTGCCGTCCATGTACATCCGCACGGTGCCGCCGGACTCTGAAACAATGACGGCGAGCGCAATCGTATCTCGTGTGATGGAGGCTGACGACAAATGCCGGGTTCCGAGGCCTTTTTCAAGATTCAGATCCCGGGTGTCCACGTCCAAATACCGGCCGGCGGCCAAAATTTCGCCGACGGAGGAAACGATGAACACGCCGTCCAATTGGGAGAAGCCCATGACGGATTCCCAGTTTTCTTTCCGATTGATGTTGGTTTCAACGGTTTCCTGGGATTTGTACGGGTTTAAAATCATTTGATGGGAACGCGTCATCACTTCTTCTTCGTCGCCGATGATGAAAGCGGTGCCGACTTGTTTGCCTTCCCGTCCCTTGGTGGCGATACTGAGCGCCAGGTGAAGAACGCTGCGCAGCGTCTCGGGGGAAATGCGTTTCTCACATTCCCGCAGCAGGCGGATGGTGTTGCTTTCCGCCATGTTGTGCACAACGATGGAATAAGATTCATGGAAATGAACGACGCCGACCACAATGCCCATTTTGATGTTGCCGAGCGCATATTCAATGGCGGCGGCTGTCTGGAGCATGGACGTGTTGCATTCCGCTTCTTTTTTGATGGCGGAAGCAACTTCTTTGATTTGCGGCTGGCTGTCCTGTTTGATAAAAGAAAGTTTTTCAATCACGGTTTTCAAATGCAGGGAAATGTTGATGACCGGAATCTGAGGCGGCAGATTTTCAAGAGAAAGATCTCCGAAGATGAAAACAGCCACTGCTCCGAGCGACTGCGCCAACGTTGCGGCCGATTCTTCAATCACGTCTTTGCATGATTGAGACGTGTCGGCGGCGTTTTTGGCGGAACAAGATTCCGAAGTTGAGATTTCCATACGAACCCGTTATTGATTTTTTAAAGAGCGTCAGCCGATTCTATTAAACAATATATTTATTTCTCTATTTTTAAGAAAAGATAAAGATATTTGAAACGATGTTTCATATAATCCGTATGATTATTCATACGATTCTTATCGGCTTTATAATAAGAAGATTTTTATTTTATAAATACTTTGTAGTAAGTTTTTCGTTTTTTCGGTATCTGTCTCGCCCAAATTATCGACAAAATTGGGTTGTTTGTCGACAATAAACTTAAAAACGGATTGAAAAAGAAAAGGATTAATAAGATTTCAGAGTATTGTGTTTAAAATTTGACGTGCCATTCGAATTATTTGTCAATTATTTGTATCGTTATCATTTATCATATTACGATTTAAGAAGCTGAGGCATTTTATGAGAGAAGAGATTTGGATTGAAAAATACCGGCCGATGAAGCTGGACGACGTTTTCGGTCAAGACGAGACGATCGAACGTTTAAAATCTTATGTCAAATCCGGCAACCTGCCGCACTTGTTATTTACGGGTCCGCCCGGCGTCGGGAAAACCGCGTCGGCCGTTTCCATTGCGCGGGAAATGTTCGGCGAATTTTGGAACGAAAATTTTACGGAACTCAACGCTTCGGACGAGCGCGGCATCGATGTCGTCCGGAACAAAATCAAAACGTTTGCCAAAACGGCGCCGATCGGCAACGCTGCTTTTAAAATCATCTTTTTGGACGAAGCGGACGCCCTGACGTCGGACGCTCAATCCGCTTTGCGCCGCACCATGGAGCGTTACAGCGGAAACTGCCGCTTCATTCTCTCCTGCAACTATTCTTCAAAGATTATCGAGCCGATTCAATCCCGCTGCGCCGTTTACCGTTTTAAAAGTTTGTCGGACGACGCTGTGTTTAAACGCTTGAAATACATCGCCGACGCCGAAGGCCTGAACGTGACCGACGACGGTCTCGACGCGCTCGTTTATGTGGCGCGGGGCGACATGAGAAAAGCCGTCAATTCGCTTCAAGCCGCCGCGTTCATTCAAAAAGACATCGACCGGGAAACGATTTACAAAATTACGGCGACGGCGCATCCGGAAGAAATCCAGGATCTGGTCAACACGGCGCTGTCCGGCCAATTCAAAGACGCCCGGGAAAAGTTGTCTAAACTTGTTTTTGATCAAGGGCTTTCGGCCGACGACGTGATCGGTCAAATCTACCGCGCGCTGTTTAAACTGGATTTGTCGGACGTCGAAATGATCAAAATGGTGGACGCGGTCGGCGAAATCGACTTCCGGATCGCGGAAGGCGCCAACGAAAAGATTCAGTTGGAAGCGCTGATTGCACACTTTGCTCTGCTCCGGAAACAATGAATTTGAGTGATTCACATCAAAAATCGCTTAAATTCTCAATTTTTATTTTTTGATTTCGTTTTAAAATTTTTGTGTTTTTGTTTTTAATTTTTTGAAATATCATTGAAAAGGATAGAAAGAAATGGATTTTGCAACGCCGATTATTGAATTGCTGGCCGGTGTGCCGCATTGGATTGTTGTCATGTTTTTGTCGATGGTGCCGGTTGTCGAACTTCGGGGCGCGATTCCGGTCGGCATCGGTTTGTTCGGCATGAATCCGATCGTTGTTTTCGTGTTGTCCGTCATCGGCAATATGATTCCGGTTTTTTTCATTTTTTACTTCCTGGATCCCGTGTCCAAATTTTTATCCAAGCACAGCAAGCTGTTCGCGAAATTCTTTGATTGGCTGTTCAGCCGCGCCGAAAAGAAAGGAAAAAAGAATATTGAGCGCTACAAGGATTTGGCGCTGATGGTTTTTGTCGGCATTCCGCTGCCGCTCACCGGCGCTTGGACCGGAACGGTGATCGCGCTTGTTTTCGGATATCCGTTCAAGAACGCGTTCATTTCCATTTTCTTGGGCGTGATTATTGCGGGAATTATCATGACGATTTTGACAATGACAGGCGTTCAGGTTTGGGATTTTATCCGGCCGGCCTGAAATGAAAAAAATAAAGAATAAACCAAAAACAGAAAAACGAATCAAAAACAAAACAATAAAAAACGGAATTGTTAAAAATGGATTTTACGACCCCTGTTGTTGAATTATTAGCGGGTTTTCCGCCGTGGCTTGTCATTATGATCATATCTGCGCTCCCGGTTGTGGGACTTCAAGGTTCGATTCCGGTCGGCATCGGCCTTTTTGACATGAACCCGATTGTGGTCTTGGGGTTGTCCGTCTTGGGGAACATGATTCCCGTTTTCTTCATTTTTCATTTGCTGGAACCGGTGTCCAAATTTTTGTCCAAAAGAAGTCCGTATTTTGAAAAATTTTTCAAATCCGTCTACGAATGCGCTGAAAAACAAGGACAAGGCAAAGTGAAGAAATACAAAAGCTTTGCCTTGATGATGTTTGTCGCATTTCCGATGCCGATGACAGGCGTTTGGATGGGAACGGTTGCAGCAATCGTCTTTAGATTTCCGTTTAGAAACGCGTTTTTTTCCATTTTTGGGGGCGTCGTCATCGTTGGCATTGTGATAACAATCGCCACTGTCACCGGAATTCATATTATTGATTTTTTATATGATTTGATTGTAACGCGGAATGACTTGATTTAAATACGAAAAAGCCGAATGGTTATGAAACAAAAAATCAGAACCATACGCATAATCAAAATCAATCAAAATCATCAAAACCGAATCATACATAATCAAAAGACAAACTCGGAGAACAAAATGGATTTAACGCATTTATCCCCTCTTTTTTTTAAAGAACTCAATCTTTCCGGCAGCTTTTTTTTCACGGAAAACTCTTTTTCGGACCAGTGCCGGCTGTCGGCCGGCACTCCTCAGCTGGCTGAACTTTGCGGCATGGCGACCGTCGGCTTGTTTGATTTTGAAACCGCTTTGCTTAAGACCGATTCGGAAAATATCGGATTCGTTTTAATTGAACGAAACGGCGATTGCGGCGACTGTTTAATCTTTTCGCCCGCCGCGTCGTCCGCCGAGATCAAAGATGAATTTTCGGATTTGTTGGACACCCTGTTGTCGTTTGCAACGCCGACGCACACCGTAGTCATTTCCGCCGGCGATTTGAGAGAAGACATTACTGAATATTATTCCAAAGACGCATTGGCGCTTTTTGAAGAGCAGAATTCGAAGATTCCGGCGTACGATTCCGTTTATTCGGTCCGGCGGGTCGAAAAAGCCCGGGAAGCGTTTTTGAAGATGATAGCGGAAACCGGCGCTTCCATTTCAGGCGAGTCGTCCGTTTTGGAAATCTGCTGCGGCAACGGCATGTCCACGCTGGCGCTTTACGCCGAAAACCTTCACCCCGTTTGTTTGGACGTCAACACGGAAGACATTTGCACCGGTCTTTTCCATGGCGTTTTAAATCCCGCCAAAACCATGATTATGGACGCGACAAAGCTTTCCGATACGTTTGACGAGAATTCGTTTGACATTGTCGTTGGATTTATGATCGGCACCGTTTACGAATTTAACAAACAGGTTTGGTTCGCCATCGTTGACGAGGCGGCGGCCATCCTCAAAAAAGGCGGCTTTTTGTTCCTGACGCTGCGAACAGAAGCGGAAACCGTTATGATTGCGGATTACTTGAAAAGCATCGGGTTCCCCGGAAAAATGATGGATAACCGCGATGAAGAAACCGGATATGATCAATGGATTTACGTTGGGAAAAAACAGTAAGTAAAAATTCCGTATTGAAAAAGTGACCCGCAAACATTTTTCCAAAATCAAGCAAACCACCCCGCAAACATTTTTCCAAAATCAAGCAAACCATCCCGCAAACATTTTTCCAAAATCAAGCAAACCATCCCGCAAAATCAGACGCTTTGCGTCTGTATTTTGCGGAATCCGATCAGTAAGATACATTCCAATTTACAGAACAGATTGCACCTGCAGTTTCTAATTTATAGATTGAGTTGCACCTACTGTTTCCAAAAATACAGTTGTTTCCGAATCCGATTTGCATTTGAAGTTCCTAACAATACAGATATTACTTGTTCCAAATTGCACCTGTTGCTGCCACTTCCAATCTCAGATTTAATTGGAATCCGCTTAAACAGACGCAAAGCGTCTGTTTAAGCGGGATGGTTTGCTTGGGATGAAGAAAGATAAGCGTGAAACTGAAAGAAAATAAGTAAAAACAGCCCCAAACGAAAAAAAAACAAAATAAAAAATGAACCATTAAATTTATTGAAATCAAAAACAAAAATGCCCCCTGCTTTCATTGGCTCAAAAAGAAAAAGTATCGCCATAACGCGCGCGCAGCGGCTCGCCAAAAAAACCAAAACAACCAAAACAAAAAAACAAATCAAATTCCATGTTTTTAAAAACAGATTTTCAGAAATCAGCCGATTTTAAGCGTTTTTTTGAAAAATCTATATAAACCTTTATATAGAATCGCTCATCTATTCCTTTATTCTTAAAATATACTTTTATTGAACCTAATATTTGAATATTTTTTGATTGTTAGAATCCTAAGAATCAAAAATATTCCCGGAATCGCCACACAGAGTTTTGTTATATTCATTGTGAATATTGTTTATTTTATTCGGAAGGATATTTTATGGTTGATGTCAAACAAGAACTTGAACTCCTGAGACAAAAACTTCTGGACCTGTCTCTCAATAACAATTTATTAAATTACACACCGTCCAAAAAAAGAACCATCGAGATTAATAACGAAAATATTTCGGAGATCTACGACATCCTGGTCGTTCAGGAAAAATCCATGAAATTCCGGGCGAACGGCACGGAAACAAAAACGAAAAAAACAGCAGCAAATGCGGCCGCACTTGACGCGGACATGGAAGCTGACGAGGACGAAACCGGACTTTTAAGAAACATTCTCAAGAAAAAGGAACCCGTCGCCAAAGAAAGCGGCGTCATGCTGGAAACCCCGTTCACGCCCGACGACCTCGAAAACCGCCTCTTTTACGCCAACAATCAATCGATCGCTATCTTTGAAGAACAAGGTTATCCGATTTTGTATTTGGCGACCGGATTTTTGGAATGGACCGACAGCGCCAAAAAAAGCTTTAAAGCACCGCTGATTCTCATCCCGGTTCAATTCAAACGCGTCGGCACAAAACGTAAATTTACAGTCCAGTGGACCGGCGACGATATTTTCGCATCCATCACCCTCAAGGCCAAACTTCTGGAATTCGGACTCGAACTCCCCGAATTCACCGGCGCCGAAGACAAACACGCCGTCGACTTCTATCTCAAAGCCGTCGAAGATCTCATTTCCGAAAAAGACGGCTGGAAAGTCACAACGGACGCCTACCTCGACTTTTATAACTTCAAGAAATTCGTGATGTACAAAGACCTTGACCCGGCCGTTTGGCCCGACGGCAAAGGTCCGGAAACCCATCCGCTCATCAACCAAGTCTTTAATCCGTCCCTTCCGGAATATGACGGCGGATTCCTGGAAAACGACGTTGACCTCAAACTCAAAACCGAGGACATTTACCATATCGTCAACGCCGACTCCTCTCAAATCGCGGTCATCGAAGACGTGAAAGCCGGCCGCAACTTAGTCGTTGAAGGTCCGCCCGGCACCGGAAAATCGCAGACGATCACCAACCTGATCGCCGAATTGCTCATCATGGGCAAAAGCGTCCTCTTCGTCAGTGAAAAAATGGCCGCGCTGCAAGTCGTTCAAAAACGCCTCGACACCATCGGTCTCGGCGACATGTGTCTTGAAGTTCACAGCCACAAAGCCCAGAAAAAAGCCGTCCTCGATGAACTCGAACGCACACTCAAACGCCAGCCGCCGATGGAGAAAAATTTCTCCCAAGACCTTGTCGAACTTGAAAATCTCAAATACGAACTCAACGAATACGCCAAAGCCCTCAGCCTCAAAGTCGGCCCGATCGGCAACACCGTTTACGACGTTTACGGCATCCGCGAAGACGTCAATCACTACTTTACGGTTGAAAAACGAAAGATGAAGACCGTCGAATTCTCGCACCCCGAAAAGTGGGACAAAAACCAGTGGATGCAAGCCATTTCTATTTTGGAAAAAATGACGGACACGCTCCCCGGTCTCGGCAGCGTCAAAGAAAACCCCTGGAACGGCTGCGCTCCCGGCATCATTTTGCCGCCTGATTCTCAAAGAATCGAATCCGATATTGAAGACGCCGTCTCCCGCGCTCAAAAAATGGACGCAGCCATTGACGCCATCGTCGGCAAAACCGGACTGATCGCGCCCTCTTCCATGAGCGGCGTCGAGAGTTTCCTCGACACGGCGGAAATTATTCTCGCGTCCCCGAAAGTGGACCGCATGGTTCTGAGAAACATCATTCAGTCCGATAATCAAAAAGCAGGCGCGCAACTGGCTCAAAAAGCCAAACGGTTTAACGATCTCGACAAACAAATTGAAGACATTTTCACGTCACAAATATTCGACATCGATATCGAATCCTACCTCCTGAAATCCGGAAAACTGCTGAAGTTCATGGACAAGGATTTGAAAACTCAAAAAACAGCCGTCTTGAACTGTTACATCAAACGCGTCGACAAAAACGACGCCGAAATCAAAGCCGACCTCCAGAAAGTCCAGGAAGTCAAAGACTTGAACCGCGAGCTCGGCAACTTGAAACAAAAAGCCACCACTCTTTTCGGACCGTTTTGGGACATCGGGCAAAAAGACCCGGCCGTTCTCGACGTCTTTTTGGAATGGTCGGAACACTTCGCCCGCTTGGTGAAAAAGGAAGCTGTGACCGACGACACATACATTAAGATTGAAAAAGGCATTGAAAAAGACGAGGTCCTCAAAGCGATCGGCGACGTCAAAGAGTCTTATGCCGGCCTTCCTGAATCCGTTCTTCGGATTGTAAACGGAATCGGCGGCGATGCGTCCATGTTCTTTAAACCCGGTGCCGTTACCGAAACCACCATTGACGCGTTCAAAACAAAATCTGCCGCAGCAGAATTCGGATCCGCCGAATACAATGCCGACGAATTCAGGGCTGGCGGTCTTGCCGCCGCAGCCGGAAACCCCGGCGGAATCGATATGTCCGAAGCCGCTTTTGCGACAGACCCCGCATTCCGTTCCGCCGCGTCGGTGGTTCCGTGCGACGACGACAACGCCGACGAATTTGATTTGCCCGACATGCCGCCCAAAAAGCAATACGCGTTTGCGGTTGAAAATCCGTCCTTTTCGGAATCCGTTTCCGCAAAATCACTCCGCGCCCGTCTTGAAAAGTGGCATGAAGAATTGCCGTCGCTCGTTTTATGGAGCCAGTTCCTGATTTACCGCGACCAGTGCCACCACACCGTGGCGGCGCCGATGATGGATATGATCGACGGCGACGCCGTCCTGCCGGAAGACATCATTCCGACCTTTAAAGGAAACTACGCCGACGGCGTTTTGCGTGCGGAATTCATGAAAAAGCGCGTTCTCTCTACGTTCATTAAAGAAGTTCACGAAAGCAAGCTGCACAAATTCTCGGACCTTGATGAAAAGGTCATTTTGAAAAACCGCGACCGGATCAACACCGGCATTTACAACCAAATGCCTCAAATTTACGTCGGCGCGTCGCGCGAATCCGAAGCCGGCATTTTGCTCAACGAGTTCAACAAAAAGAAAGCGCATATGCCGATCCGTCGCCTGATGTCCAGTGCCGGCGGCTTGATTCAAAAGATCAAACCCTGTTTCATGATGAGCCCGCTGTCGATCGCGCAATATTTGGACCCACTGACCACGTCCTTTGACGTCGTTATTTTTGACGAGGCCAGTCAGGTTCGTCCGGAAGACGCCCTGGGCGCGCTTCTCCGCGGCCGGCAAGTGGTCGTGATGGGCGATTCCAAACAGTTGCCGCCGACAACGTTCTTCGAAAACCTCTTGGAAGGCGACGACGAATACAACGAAGACGTCGTGTATTCCGACGTCGAAAGCGTTTTAAACATCTGTAAACGCAGTTTCCCGTACAAGACGCTGCGCTGGCACTACCGCAGCCGCCACGAATCGTTGATTGAAGTGTCCAACAACGAGTTTTACGGCAATCACCTTTACGTTTATCCGTCGCCGCTTCATGAAGACCGGAACATGGGCCTTCAGCTGCGCTATCTCAAAGACACCGTCTACGAACGCGGAAAATCGGGAACCAACCGGGAAGAAGCCCGGATTGTGGCGCAGGAAGTCATCCGCCATTTCATCAATTATCCCGACAAAACCCTTATGGTCGGAACTTTTAACGTGAAGCAGCAGGAAGCCATCCAAAAAGAAGTGGAAATTTTGGTGAAAAACACGCCCGGATTTGAAAAGGTTTTCAACAACGAGAAAGGTGAAAACTTTACCGTCAAAAACATCGAAACCATTCAGGGAGACGAGCGCGACGTGATTTTCGTCAGCGTCGGATTTGGTTTTGACCAAAACGGCAAACTCTCCAAGAACTTCGGCCCGCTCAACCGCGACGGCGGAGAACGTCGCCTTAATGTGCTTTTCACACGCGCCCGCGAAAAATGTACGATCTTCTCAAACTTCACCGCCATCGATTTAGATGTCGGCGACGAGGATCCTGCCGGCCTGCGCATCTTAAAAGCGTTTTTGACGTACGCCGAAACGAAAACGCTGTTGTCCAAAATGCCGGAATACCAAAGCGATGAAGCCACTTTTGATGATTCCGTGCACACGTTCCTCAAAGAAAACGGCTATCAACTCCATCAAAAAGTCGGCTGCGCCGGCTACAAGATCGACATGGCCGTTGTGAACGAAAACGTTCCCGGACATTATCTGATCGGCATCGAGTGCGATGGTCCGCAGTATTTCAATTCCCACGTCGCGCGCGACCGCGACCGCCTCCGGCGCGAGGTTTTGACGGGACTCGGCTGGACGCTGTACAGGGTTTGGTCGACCGACTGGTACATGAACCCGCAAAAGAGCCGAAAGAGCCTCCTTGATGCCATTGAAAAAGCAAAGGAAAACGCGAAGAATATCAAGCCGGCCGACGAAAAAGTGCCGGAGTCGGACGAAACGACCGCGCCGGACACCAAAGACGTCACTGCCATTTTGAAATTTATCGACGAACGCGAATCTGAGATTCAAAAGCAAAAGAAAGCGGCGCCGAAAGCCGGTATGGACGAAGAAGTCAAACCAAAAACAGCCGACACAGAGTGCTGCGATGATTTGATCATTATGGACGAAGAAGAGGAATTCATCATCGGAATCCATGAGAAAGTTCCGGCTGAAAAAGAAAAGCCGAAAGCAAAACCAAAGGCTGAACCAAAGCCGAAAAAAGCGGTTGAACAAAATGATCTGACGGATTCACTTGCGGAAGAGACAAAAGTTGAGGATATCATCATTGGAGAGGCTGTTATTGAAGAAGCCGTTATCGAAGAAATCGTCGTTGAAGAAATCGTCACAAAAGAAGAAACGCAACCCGTTCCCAAAGAAAAAGCGTCTCCGGCAAAAGCCGCCAAGACGGAAACCGTCAAAGTCACCGCAACAGCCGCCGACACCGACACCATCAAAAAGAAAACGTATGTCGAAGAAGACGACTGCGTGATTGTGGAAAGCGTCAGCAAGTCCGAGCCGAAGCCGAAATCCAAACCCAACACAAAACCGGAAGAAACGGCCGCAGTGAGCGGCGACGAGATGGATATTGAGTTTTATGGCGACGACGAATTCACCGAATTGTTAGACATTGACGACCCATTCTCGGACAATCGGATTTTGACGGACGCGACGGAAGAAATCTTCGACGTCGCCTATTTGATTCAAAACGGCATTCCGAAATATGAAGGCTGCACCGGCATTGATTTGCCGTCGACGGACAATTTGCTGGAAATTCCGCGCCACAAACTGGAACACGAAATTGTTGAAATTGTGACCGCAGAAGGACCGATTCATAAAGAACAGCTGATCGCCGTCATCAAAAAACAATGCGACGTCAAGCGTATGACAAAACCCATGCGGGATATGATTATTCGGGAAATCTCGTCCGCCGAGAAATCCAATTACATCCGCGTCCGCGGCAGTTATTTGTGGCCGGCGAAATCGCGCGGCTGTCTCGTCCGCCGCCGCGAAGGCGATCTTCTCGATATCGAATGGATTTGCGACGAAGAAATTCTTCAAGCCGCCGTTTACGTTTTGAAGACTCAGTACTCGATTCCGAAAGACCAGTTGGTGAAACAAGTGTCCTTAGCATTTGGATTTAAGGCGCTACGCCCCGCCGCTAAAGAAAAAATCGACAGCGTTGTAACGGAAGCAATTGAAGACAACAAATTGGTGACGCTGCCGAATGGGAAAATTTATTTGGATGAATGATTTCATCCAAATATTTCAAAACGGTTCAAATGAAACGAAATTTGAATCGATTAAAAGTCAAAAGATCGAATATCAAAAATATCAAATTAGATATCGAAATCAAATAAATAAACAAAAACGAGCAGAACATGTTTACAGATTTGTCAGTCCTTGAAACAAAATACGATATCATCGTTGCCGGTGCCGGCCCTGCCGGCTCCCTCGCCGCCAAATATGCGGCGCTTGGAGGCGCCCGTGTTTTGCTGCTGGACAAAAAGAAAATCATCGGCAAACCGTTTCAGTGCGCCGGATTCGTTCCGGCGTCTTTTGAAATCGAAGAACTGGTTCCGGGACTTGTTTTGCCGGATGAAATGAATGAAAAAAACATTCCGACCGACTGTATTTTGACAAAAACGATGACTCAAAAGCTTATTTCTCCGGATTTGCATACCAAAGAATTTCCGGTCAACGGTTTTGTTCTTGACCGCGAGCGTTTTGATTATCAATTGGCTGAACAAGCCGAACGCGCCGGCGCCGATGTTTTGCCGGGCGCGCTCATTCAAAAGATCAATGCGGACGAGCATGGCGAATTTAAATCTGTTCAGATCAAGCACGAATCCGGTCATATGGAAATCTTTGGGAAAATCATAATTGGCGCAGACGGCCCTGTTTCCATGGTTGGCAAAACGTTCGGGCTCGTTCACTCACCATCCGAACGAACCAAGACGGGAGCGCCGTATGAACGCGGCCTCGGTTTTGAGTACAAAATGGAAAACGTCGACACGGATATGGAAACGCTGGAAATGTATTTCGGGAACCGTTATGTTCCGGGCGGTTACGTTTGGATTTTTCCGGAAGGCAACGGCAAAGCCAATGTCGGGCTTGGGCTTCGGCGTTCGCTTTGTAGCGAGCAAATGTCGGCCAAGGCTTTTTTGGACCGCTTCATATTGGAACACCCGATAGCTTCTGAAAAACTGAAAAATGCAACCATTACGGACAGCACCGCCGGCATTATTCCGGTCGCGGGCGCGCCGGAACGGACCGCAACGAAAACAGCGCTTGTTGCCGGCGATTCAGCCGGACATGTGATGGCCACCAACGGCGGCGGCGTTCCGTTTGCGATGGCAGCGGGAAAAATGGCGGGACGGATTGCGGCGGAACAAATTGAAAAACAAAAACAAAATCAAAATCAAAATTCAGAGATTTCAGTTTTGGAATACGACGCCGTTTGGCGCAAAGACTTCGGAGACGCGCTGTCGGCGACCGTTGACGCCCGAAAATTGATGGACAAATTCATCGTGTCGGATAAAATGATGAATGCGGCTTTTAAATTGCTGCCGGCGGACCAGCTCAAAGCCATGCAGTGCGGCGATTTGCCGAAATCAGTGAGGATTGGACTCAATTTGTTGTTGAGATAAAATAAAATGTTGATTTATTTAAAAAACTTGATTTTTCCAGATCGTTCTGACAGACTTAATTATCTCCAAAAAGATTCGTTTCTCCAGTTTGGTGGGAATCCCATCTCATTTAACTTAACGGACGGATATTTATTAATCAAGTCAAAAAATCGTTGTTTGAAATCATTTTGAGGATCAATTGCATTGAGCAAATATTGAATACAACAAAGAGATGCGTACATTTTATTACCGGAGACACTCATATTTTGAACAAAACCGCCCGGTAACCCGTTTATAGGCAACATTATGCTCCACACCGTTCGATTCCACAATCGCCCATGATGGGCGCAAATATTTCGAATAATACTGATGCAGTGGAACCAATTTTCTAACATATCCAAAGAGGACATTTTAAAATGATCTTTGATATCTGTTTTACACGGGTCGGCGTTTAAATTTTCAAAGAATTTAGAAAGCTCCCCAAAACTCAGGATTTCAAGTGATTTCCAACATTCAATCGATAAAGGAGGGTAATGTTTGAAATGATGAATGATAAAAAGTTCCTTACTGGAGTTCAATGCTTGTTTATGCTTAGATAAAAAATCCAAATGCTTTGATGAATCTTTAAAATATCGAGATTTTCGATACCAATTTTCTCCATACTGCATCGCATAACAAAAAATGACTTGAGCCCGTAATGCAATTTCAATTTTTTCAATCGCATTAAAAACCAAAGACCTGAATGCGCTATCAAAATTATATAATTCGATGACATTTTCAAAAAAAGTTCCGGGTTTGAAATATCGATTAGAATCCTGAAAGGCAAACATGTATCCCTTTAATCTATAATAGTTATTATTTGAAAGAAAAAGTTCAGTTGCCGCTTCATTCTCAAAATTTAAACCCTTTGTTTTTAAATTTTGGACCTGATCTTTGATCGAAAGCGGCTTGTTCGGCATTTTAGCAACCATAAAAGAAAAAAGAATAAATTGGAATAGCCTGCCGAGTGGGCATCAACATGTTCAGACACCTAAAAAAGTGAATCAACACATGAAGTTGATTAAGCATGGCAGGCGTTATTAAAAATAAATTACATTCAAAGGATATATACTTAACCTAAATGTTCAATTAAAACTGCCTAAAAAGAGAACAATTTCAAAAAATATAGAAAAAGCAATAATCACATAATACAGCCCTTTGATTTCCGAATTTTTTTCTTGCAACGCAAAAAACCAGCCGGAAGATCCGGCAATGACAGACAGCACCAAAACTTGAAGCGACATGTGATTCCAAAAAACGGTCCAAAAGAAAATGATCGGAAGCGCCGCACCGAAAATAGTGGAAACGATTTTGTTTTTGGAAATATATCCATAAACAGCGCCGCCGCCAATCATAAATAAAAATGTCGGAACAACACCAATCCAAAATAACCATCCGGAAAGCGTATCAGCATAAATCAGCCAAACGGCAGCAATATAAAGAATCAAAAAGACAAGCAGGAGAATGGTATTTTGAATTATTTTTTGGTATTTCATTTTGAATCACTTGAAATAAATCAATGGCAAAAACACCAGTACAAGCATTAAAAAGACAAGAATCAAAGAGTTAAATCCTTTCATGTCAAAATCCGATTCATTTTTGGCTGAAAAATAACCGATTGCTCCCTGCACAACCGGAATCAGAAAAGCGACAAACCAAAGATTGGATTCTCGAAAAACATACAAATACGGTATTGAGTAAACGATTCCGAAAAGAACCGATTTCTTGACATCTTTGGAAAGCAATCCGAAAATTAAACTGCCAAAAACATAAAAAATTGCCGCAGGAACTGCCGGAAGAACGCTTCCGGAAAGCGGGCCTGAATAATACAAGAAAATACAGATGAAACAAACCGCAAAAAGAAACAAAAATAATAAATTGTTGTTTCTATTTGTCGGATTGTATTTCATAGGAATCAAATCACTATTCTTTATTTCAAACTCATCTTATACGCCGCAATTTCAAGAACGGTTCCCAAACTTTCATCGCTGACGCGAACAATCAATCCGGTTGATTTTCCGGCCGGTATGATCTCGCCGAATTCTTCAAAACCCCTGTTGCCGGCAACCAACGTTTTGGCGCCGCCCGACAACCGTTCGGCAAAATAAAACGTCGTTTTGAAACAGCCGTCCCAAACCGAAAGCCAAAAAACCGTTTTCTTTTTGTGAACGCCTTTGCACAACCACATATGGCCGTCGTTGTAATACCGCCACTCCGGAACAATGTTAAAATCCGGACCGGTGACGGATTCCATGAATTTTTCATAAGCGGAATAATCGTTGCCGAGCACATTTATTAAAACGGCGCCGTCCGGATAAACATCCGGATCCTTCAAAATGGGTTTGTCCATCTCTGATTCCCCCGCATTCATTTTTTATTGATTCATTATTCCTGGCTAAACGGACTCAAAATGATATCCACGGTTTCAAAGTTGTCACCGTAAATGGTTCCCCGGAATTCCGCGAACTGCCCGCGCGGGAATGTGAACGTCGCCGTCACGGTTTTTGTCTGATTGACGCCGATTGAGTCGATATTTTGAGTGTCGTTCATCCGGCTGGATTTTGAAAAGATGCCGTTCATTTCCACCGTCACGTTTTCAGCCGTGTTCGGACCGCGGTTTCGGATGACGACCGTGATTTCATGGGTTGCCGCCGATTCGCCCTTGGCGATCAGCTTGCGGCTGACCGACCCTTCCAGCGCGGCGGTGATGTTCATCTTGTAAATGTGAATCGTTGATTTGTCGACGCCGGGCGGAACTTCCCCGATGTCGTAATCGTTCGACGTCGTTTCCACGTAATAGTATTTGCCGTTGCGCTCAAAATACGTTCCCGCCGCATTATCGATTCCGGCAACGCCCAGCGCCATGTGGTTGTCAAAACCCAACAAAGCGGTATCATATCCCATTTCGTTCAGGAGCGCGGCCGCCAAAATCGAACTGTCCTCACAGTCGCCGCCGCCGTCAACGAGCGTTTCAATCGGATAACGCGGATATTCGTCAAAGCCGGTCGTCACGCTGTCGGACGTGTACGGCATCGCCTGAATGAACGCAATCATATTTTCAACCACTTGGTCTTCAGAATAATTGTAAAGCGCGCCCTGCTGCTTAAACGAGTCCACAATTTGTCCCAAAACGGCGCGGTCGTCGGGCGACACGGCGTATTGAGAATAATCGCCGCGCGTGTGAGATTTGTTCCGGTAGTCGTTGTACATGTCAATAGGAACGGAAACCGTGTACGACCAACTCTGGTTGTCATAAGTCCAATTGTACGTGCGCGTGTAGTATCCGGGCTCATCGACTTGATTGTTGAAATAATTCACACGATCGGGATCGTTGATTTCAGCTGCCGAAACATTGCCGGAAGAATTTGTTCCGTTGGATTGATTCGACCCATTTGCCGGATTAGAAAAATTCGAGAGCCGGTCCGCCGGATTCGTGTCGGAGACGAGCGGCAAAACATAAAAAACCAAAGCCGCCAAAACGACGACGAAAAGAACCAAAAAGATCATTTTGGACATTTTTCCCATAAAAATTCCCCATTTTTCAGTAATTCAGTATTTCAATTAAGATTGATAAAACGATTTGAAATAATAATCTTTGGACGGGAAATTATCGCCGTAAATAACACAAGCGAAGCGTGCTTGTTCTCCGCGCGGAACGCGCAGCGTCGCTTTGGCGTAGCCGGTGCCGTCTTCCGAAAAGTTGCCGATGAAAATATCGTGCTGCGGCGTCCAGGCTTTTGTCGAATCAAACGGCGGCGCTTCGGCGTAGATATAAGCGGAAACGTTTTGAGCAGTCCCCGGACCCTGATTCGTGATGTTGCAATAGATTTCGTAGTAAGCGTAATGAGAATCAGCATTGACGAATGTGCTGGTGACGTTTGCCGTTAATTGCGGCACTTGAACCATCGGATAAATTTTGGCGGAAGAGGATTGGACGCCCGGCGGCACTTGCCCGATTTTAGGACCGGGTATCGTCGTTTCCACATAATAGTATCGGACACCTTTGTATTCGTAGTAGCTGCCGGTGAGGTTGTCGCTGCCGGCGACGCCCAACGCCATGTGCCCCGGAAAAACCAAAAGAACAGTTCCGTAACCCATTTCCGACAAGAGCGCGGCGGCCAAAATCGAACTGTCCTCGCAATCGCCGCCGCCGTCGGCGAGCGTTTCAATCGGATAGCGCGGATATTCATCGTAACCGGTCGTCACGCTGTCGGATGTGTATGGCATGGCCTGAATAAAAGTGATGATGTTGAGGACGACTTCGTCGTCCGTGTAATTATTTTGGATTCCTTGTTCCCGGAAACTGTCCACCAGCTGCCCCAGAATTTTCCGGTCGTAATCGGAAAGCGCATATTGATTGTAGTCGCCGCGCGTATGGGATTTGTTTTGGTAATAAGAATAGGCGTCGTCCGGAATTGAAATCGAATACGACCATTCTCGCCCGTCATATTTCCATGTGTAAGTCTGAGAATGGTAAGTCGTTGAAAAAGCAGATTGAGAAGAAGCGTTGACGGCGGAATTGTTGGTCAAGCTGACATTGACGGCTTCCGTTCGGTTGACGGTGGTTTCATTCAAATTTGAGTTGTTTGTTTGCGAATAATTGACGCCGGAATAAGCCGGCTGATTGTTTGATTCAATGCCGGAATCCGCTGAATCGAGAACAATAGAAACACAAGAAAGGATGACCATAAAAAGCACAATGCTGAAGAAAGCCATCAGTAAAAATTTAGCCGTATATCCCATCGAAAAACCCCTGTAAAAGTAAAAAATAAAATAAAATTATAAAATAAATATGGAGTTTTTCTATAATAAGTTGTGTAAAATGTTTTAAAAATCAATTTTCGGCAACGGAAATATAATAAAAATATGAGTTTGATCATATTTCCGTTATTTTCCGTTTTTTCCATTATTTTGTTATTTTCCATTATTTTGTTATTTTCCATTATTTTTGTTATTTTCCATTATTTCATTATTTTCCGTTTTCTCCATTATTTCCGTTAAATTTCCATTTGTTTTTTCTTAAACCTCAACATCGTCATGCAAAACTTCGGTTTTCAGCGTCACCGGCGAGAAATTATCCCCGTGAACGGCCAGCACGATTTTCGCTTCTTCAGTTCTCGGCACGCGAAGCGTCGTTTTCGCATATCCGGTTCCGTCTTCGGAGAGATTTCCGACCCCGATATCAAAGTCCGGCGGCCAAATTTTCAGATCGGAGGGCGGGTACTTTTCGACGAAAAAGTGAACGGACGTATTTTCAGCCTTTCCCGGACCGTTATTTTTGATGTCAGCTTCCACACGGTAGTAAATATAATCCAAATCAAAACCGATGGGCTTATAGGTGAGCGTGGCCGTCATTTTCGGAACCGGGATCAGCGGATGAACAACGACGTTGCTGATATCCACATTGGGCGGAATTTCGCCGGCTTTAAAGTCGGTGGTCGTGGTTTCGATGTAATAGTAATTGCTGTTCCCGAACGAAATGGTTGCCGTTTTCGGATCTTCCGTCCGCACGCCCAGCGCCATATGATGCGGAAATTCCAAAAGAACGACGCCAAAACCCATTTCATTCAAAATGGCGGCACCCAATATGGCGGTATCCTCGCAATCACCGCTGCCGTCAACCAATGTTTCAACCGGATACCGCGGATATTCGTCAAAGCCGGTGGTTTCAAGATCGGATGTGTAAGAAATGGATTGAACGAATGCAATGACATTCAGCCCGATTTCTTCCCGGGTGTAATTGTGTTCTTGCCCCTGTACGGTTAATGTTTGAGCAATTTGCTGAACACAATCGCGATCGTAGTCGGACAGGGCGTACTGTTCATAATCGTTTCGCGTATGGGATTTGGTTTTGAAATAATCGTAAGATTCCTTCGGAATGTAAACGGTATAAGACCAGCTGTCGCCTTTAAAATTCCAGTTAAAGGTTTGCACGTAATAATTAAGATCTCCGGATCCGACCAATCCCGGGGTTTCATTTAAACCTTCAAAACCGGCCATAACATCTGTCACCGGAGCCGATTCGGCGGAGCGGACCATTTTTCCATTGTGAGCGGAAACATAAATATCGCCGGAAATATTTTGAGAAGCGGACAGGGGCGTGTGATCATTCAACCCGCCATAAAAACCGAACCCATCAGCATAAGAAAACAAAATGGACAAGCCTATGCTTCCGGCGATCAAAAGGATTGTTGTGAAAAACAGAACGCCCGCCGCCTTAAAGAAAATCGTTTTTGGTCTGCTCTTTTCAGACATTTTAAATCCTCGGATTCAAGTCGTTTACCACTTCGTAAAATATCAAACATGTTAATTGCAATAAAAGGAAAGAAGTGCCAATATAAATATATAATCATTAAGATTAAAATGATATTATAGTTTAAAAAATAGGTTATAAAATTAAACAAAAAGAGAGGAAGAGGATTAAATAATAGATTAAAATAAGATTATTTGAATCAAAATATAACGCAGAAAACGACGTGTCCCAAATACAGACATCAAGTGACTCAGACTGATTTATTCTTCGTTTTCGGATTTATCATGATTGTTCATCCGAATGAGCGGTTTTGACAAATGTCTTCGAGCCGACGGCGGCACTTCATAAAACCCGATATTGATTTTTCGGACCGCAGCTGTTTCCGCCTTATTTTCAGATTTGGTTTTACAGGTTCTGCACCGGAATCCTTGGCCTTTTCCGGCGGATTTCATCCGTTTTTGGCAAACCGGACAGATCGGATTTTCAAAAGAAATATCCGGCGCAAGAAACAAAATTTCAATTTTTTCCAGATTCAGCGTGTTGTTTTTAAAACTGCCGTAAACAGCAACTTTGTCCCCCGGAATCAGTTTTCGGATAATTTTTCGGAAATTTCCGGTCGGTTCAAAGGCGGCGCATTCCGGCAGATTTTCGTAGTCGTCCGCCAGTACAAGGATGTCATGACCGCCTTCATTTGTTTGGACCTCCCGGACGACGGTTCCTTCCAAAATATACGAATGCAGCGGAATCATTTCGGCCGCCGATTGAATCGGAAGAAGATGCGCGTCGGTCCCTTGATTTGTTTTAAAAATTTGAGAGAAATAAACAGGTTCGCTGACAACCATTTCCGCGGCAGTCCGGACGATTTCGGGCGATTCGCCGCGAATGCCGAACAAGACCGGATCTCCAGAACTCGGAACGCAAACCGGAAACGGATACTTTTTTTCCGAATAATCAATCGTGTCCCAAGTACCGGGAGAAGTGGCTTGGTCGGCGGCAATCAAACTGTCCGTGTCAACAACGCGGGGCGATACGGATTGATCACCCCAGCGGACCGGGTCGCGGTACGCCAAATATTCATACGTACAATCCCATCCGGGATTCATCATGGCGCCGCAAACGGCCAGCGCGCCGATGAGTCCCCGCCCGTTTTTGAGAGACAGGTGCGGAATCGAATAGGCGGAAACAATTTGTTCGGCTTCAGTGATTTCAATCACATCGGTGACGGCTTTTTTGAAAAAAGAATCCAATCTTTCTTTCAATTCGGAGCCGGCGTCCTCAAAAATAAAAACAGCGCCCGGGTTTGTCTTTTCGCAGCCCGTTTCCGCCGATTCGGCAATTTTTTCGGAAACGAACGAAATCAACCGATTCCGAAATTCGGCGGTGTCTTCCGCCGGAAGAAATTCAAACCCGAGCGCCGCGTTCCCACGGGTTTTGTAAGGGATGGACGGGTTGAGGCGGATCAAATGCAAATCGCCGGAAACGGATCCAAACCCCGCCGCTTCAAGATCGCGGGCGATCAGCGCGGCTAAATACGTCGTGCACATGCGCTCATTTGAATCCGTATCGTCCATTCCGATGAACATGAAACCGACATGAACGGCAAATTATTTTTAGGTTCGTTTTAAAAATTAATTGGAATGTTTTTTTGGATGGCTTTTGAATGTCTTTGAATGTCTTTGATGTTCTTCTTCGAATGGTCTTTGAATTTCGGCGGATGTAAAAGAATGTTTATATAGACACTTTTTCATAATTGATAGCAATGGCAAAAGATGTCTTGATGGATCAGGTTGTTCAAATTCTGCATGAGGCGGGCTTTGATGTATCCGAGCGGGTCAATATCCGTCCGGGAAGCTTTGATATTGCCGCCCGCTGCGGCGACGTCTTGCTGTTGTGCAAGGTTTTGTTCAACATTGACGGCCTGTCCGAGGAAACCGCAAGCGAAATGCGCCTTCTCGCAAACCTGCTTGGCGGAACGCCGCTGGTGATCGGCGCGAAAACGCGCGACCAAATGCTGGAAGACAACGTCATTTACATGCGTTACAGTATCGTGTCCATCAACGTGCAGACGCTTTACGATTATTTTGTGGAAGGGATTACTTCTTTTATTTCCGCGTCCCCGGGCGGCCTTTATGTTTCGATTGACGCGACGGCGCTCAAGGAAGCGCGCATCGCCAACGACATGTCTCTCGGATCGCTGGCGGGCGCGATCGGCGTTTCCCGGCGGACCATCAGCAAATATGAAGAAGAAGGGATGAACGCGTCGATTGACACGGTTTTGACGCTTGAGGAAATCTTAAATGTGGAATTGGCAAAGCCGATTGATATTTTAAACCCGTCTTTTTTGGTCAAGCGCCAGGAAAAGGAAAACAAGGAAAAACAGGCGCGGGAACAAAAGGACAAAGAGAAAGCGGCAGCTGCGTCGGGCGGCGGTTCCGCGCCGATGACGACGGAGGCGGCCGAAGAATATTTAAAAGAATCTAAGAAGAAATTCGACAAGGATGGCAGCTACATTCATCCGCCGGCGCCGGAAAAGGAAATGTTGTCGTACATTTCGACGCTGGGCTACGACGTCAAGGAAACGTCGCAGGCGCCGTTTAAAGCGATTTCAAAAGACAAGCAGTCGGTCATTTTAACCGGCGTGAGCAATTATAATCCGGCCGTGATTAAGCGGGCACGGCTTCTGAGCAGTATTTCGGATGTGATTCAAACGGAATCCGTCTTTTTAATCAACGGCACGTCCAAGGTGAAGTCCGTTCAGAATACGGTTTTTATCGAAAAGAAAGAATTGGTCAACATTCACGGTCCGGAAGAACTGATTGAAGTCATTGAAGAGCGCAAGACGCCGGAAAAATCTAAAAAACAGTAACTCAAGGGAAGATTATGCGTCCGGCTTTACAAAACGTTTATCAGAAGCAGCAGACCGAAATTTCGGCCGCCCCGTCCAAGCGGCTGGCCGCCGAACAGGCCGCCCGAAAAATGTTTGTTCAAAAAAAGATTGCGGCACCTGAACATATTGCGTTCATCATGGACGGCAACCGCCGCTTCGCCAGACAAAAAGGACAAGCCCCGGCATGGGGACACCGGATGGGCACGCAGACGATGGAAAAAATTCTGCAGTGGGCGTATTTGTCCAACATCAAATACATGACGGTTTACGCTTTTTCGACCGAGAATTTTAAGCGCGACCAAGACGAAGTGAACAACATTTTCGAGCTTTTGGAAAAAACAATCCGCCGGTTGTCGGAAGATGAGAAAGTTCAAAGCAAAAGCATCAAAATCCGAATGATCGGGGACGCGTCGCCGCTTCCGGAGCGCATCCGCAACTCGTTTTTAGAATTAGAAGAAAAAACGAAGCACAACAACAAAATGTGCCTCAACGTCGCCATCGCTTACGGCGGGCGGCAAGACATCACGCAAGCTTTTTTAAAAATCGCGCAGAATGCCGAGTCCGACACCATTAATGATGCGGAAATTGCCAAATATTTGTTCCCGTTTTCAGACGAAACGGTTCCGGATGTGGATTTATTGATTCGGACCGGCGGCGAAAACCGGACGTCCAACTTTTTGCCGTGGCAAGCCAACGGGAATGATGCCGTCGTCGTTTTTCATCAAAAATATTGGCCGGAATTCAATTTGAAAGATTTGCTCGGAACGCTGCGCCGCTACCAAAAAATTGTGAAGGAACGGGACGACGCGAAGCAAAAAAGGCTTGAGCGAATCGATGAATTTTTGGGCTGATTTTTTTGAGCGGGCGGCGGCGCGCGCGTTATAGCGATGGTTTTTTGGAGATGCCGTGGAAAGTGCGGATTTCATTTTTGTTTTTGAGTTTTATGAAAACGTTCGTTCCTTTTTTTTGATTTATTATTGCCTGTGTTCCCCCTTTTTCTATTCTTTCGTGCAAACCATCCCGCTTAAACAGACGCCTTTGGCGTCTGTTTAAGCGGATACTGCAAGTATTGGGATTGGAATAGCGAACGGGAGATGCATAACCGGAACAGGAAAAACCTGTATTGTTAGGAACAGTAGATGCAAAATCGGAACAAGAAAAGACTGTATTGTTGGAAACGGAAGGTGCAAACTGCAATCTAAAAACAGTTAACCGTAGGTGCAACTCAGTTTTGTAAATTAGAATACATCTACAGATCGGATTCCGCAAAATACAGACGCAAAGCGTCTGATTTTGCGGGGTGGTTTGCTTGGGAAGTTGGAACAAGCAAACCCAAATTTAAAGCGACCGAAGGGAGCCGTTCGCGAAGCGAACTTGCAGAAACAGACTCCAACCGCCACTGAAAAATTCCTAGCGAAGCGACGGAATTTTTTTTCGAAAGGTTCATATAGTGGGTTTATTATTGTTAGAATCCATACCAGATGATTTCTCTGCATGAATTAGGGAGCATATCTGGAAACGGGTTTTCAGATAATTTTAAGATAAGATCAGAATCGGACAACATTGTTTCGAGGACTTGAATCTTATGCTTTTTTATTATGTTCTCCCAGGGAAACGTTTAGCACTTCAATTAAACTTTGATTTGATTGACAACGATCAATTGAGACTGAGTTGCAAAAAATCATGCTCATATTTGCAACTGAATAATTTCAACCGAACTTGATTTCGGTGAATCTTCAACGTGAATTCGTCTCTTCATTCATATTCATATTTATTTCAGATTTTGAATGACGGATTGAAAAATTCATGATTTAATTCATGTTTGTATTGGAAACGTTGAATATTGAGAATTCTTCCCGCGTTATTGCGGCGCTGCTAAACGTTACGTAGTCTAACACATTTTCCATCAGGAAATCAAAAGGAAATTAAAATGACAAAACAAGATACATCTGCATCTGTGACGTTTAGCGATCTCGGCATTTCTAAAAGCATTATCGACACGCTTCTTTTAAAAGGATATGAATATCCGACGCCGATTCAAGTTCAAACCATTCCCTTATTCTTAAAAGGCGAATCCAACATCATCGGACAAGCCCAGACCGGCACCGGAAAAACCGCCGCCTTCGGCGTTCCGATTATCCAAAACATTACTCAAAAAACCGGCCACGTTCAGGCCATTGTTCTGACGCCGACCCGCGAGCTGGCGATTCAAGTTTGCGATGAAATGTCCTCCTTTGGCGGCATCCGCAATTTAACCATTCTTCCCGTTTTCGGCGGCCAGCCGATTACGATTCAACTCCGCGCGCTTTCCCAAGGCGCCGACATCATTGTCGGAACGCCGGGCCGTGTGATCGATCTCATTCACAGAAAACGCCTCGATTTGTCGCATTTGTCTTACTTCGTTCTTGACGAAGCCGACGAAATGCTCAACATGGGCTTTATTGACGATATCAAAGAAATTATTCAGCACACCAACGACGAAAAACGCATGTTGTGCTTCTCGGCGACGATGCCCAAACCGATTCTCGGCATCGCCAAAAAATACATGGGCGACTACGAAATGGTCACCGTTGAAAAAGTCACGGAAGGCGCCCTGACGGAACAACTGTCTATCGACGTGCCGCCGTCATTGAAATTTGAAGCGCTTTGCCGCGTCATTGATTCCGACCCGGAATTCTACGGCCTCGTTTTCTGCGCCCGCAAAGACACGTCCGACGACATCGTTCAACGGCTCGAAGAGCGCGGCTATGACGCCGACGTGATTCACGGCGACATTCTTCAAGAACAACGCCTTCGCATCATGGAACGCTTCAGAAAGCAAAAGTTGAGAATCTTGGTCGCGACCGACGTCGCCGCCCGCGGTATTGACGTGAACGAACTCACGCACGTCGTCAACTACGACATTCCGCAGGACCCTGAATCTTATACCCACCGCATCGGAAGAACCGGCCGCGCCGGCAAAAAAGGCATTGCGATTACGCTTCTCACCCCGTCCGATTTCAGAAAATTCGCGTTCATCAAAAAAATTGCCGGCTTTGACGTCCGCCGCGTGGAACTTCCGGATGCGAATCAAGTGGCTGAAATGAACCGCGAGAAATTGAGACACGACCTGACGGTTTTAATCAACTCCGACTTTGTTGATACGGACGCTGCCGACCCGTTCCTCGAGTTTGCCAAATCTCTTCAAAACGAAAACAGAGATGCTGACGACGTCATCGCCTGTCTTTTGAAGAAAGCCTACGAAAACCGTATTTTGGCCAGAAACGACGACAAGCAATTGGACGAGATGTTTGCGCAGATTCACAAAAAGAATCAAAACCGCGACAGCGAATACGGAAGAAGAGGCGACGGCGGCCGCGACCGGAACAGATCCGGAGACCGCTACGGAAAAGGCAGCAGAGACGGCAAAGACAGCCGGGGCGACAGATCCGACGGCAAGAAATCCTGGTCAAAATCAAAAGACGAAGGCCGTGACGAACGCCGCGGTTACGTTGTCAAAAAAGATGACGGCAAAAAGTATGCCAAAAAAGATTCCGCCGGCAGATCTAACAAAGATTTCGCCACAAAGCGGATTGAAAATAAAAAAGCAATGACCGGTTCTAAAAAATAACCGGTTTCATTCATTTTTCTTTCTTCTTTTTTTATTTTTGATTATTTCAATTTTTTGCCGCCGGCGCCGCGCGCGTTATGGCAATCGTTTTTGGACGAAATTTCAAAAACCCGGGAGCATTTTTTAAAAAAAGACAGAAACAAATGTTTCTGCTGTTTTTTTTGTTTTTATTTTTTACAAATCTCTTTTTTCATACAATTTACAAGACAAGAGGCAGGACAAAACCTGCAGAACCAATCCGACCACGACGAAACCGATACCGATCAGATAGATGTTGGAAGCTGCTATATCAAACAGAGTTGCCGGATCTAAATTGCTGAATTCGATCAAAAGCGGAATTGATGTTGAAGCTAAGAAGATCAGCATCAGCGGCAAGTACGCAAAGAGTTTTGATTTGGTATACCCGTATTTGAAAAAGATCGGATATTGGGCGGCAATCACCAGCGCGCAGATGGCGTATAAAATGCAGATAACCACCAAAAATTCGGAGATTGTGATGTCTTCCCAAGCGTTAAAGATCGGCAAAACCGCCAAAATTAAGACGACGATTGTTCCGATCAATTCGATGAGGAAAGCAAAAGCATACCGGCCGATGACAACGTGTTTGCGCTTTACGGAAAGCGTCGAATAAAGCGTGTCCAGACCGTACCGCTCGCCGATTGAAAACGGGTAGGTGGCGAACAAGGTCAGAGAAATCATGAGAATGGCGGCGATCATGCCGATGGAACGAAAGACCAAGAACAGAACCAGCCAGATTAAAACCATGCCGAACAGGGATTTTTGATACGGTTTGATGGTGTAAAAATCTAAACGCGCGACGGATAATATTTTATTCATATTTTGCCTCCTTTTATTTTTCATTTCGTCTTTTGCTTTTTTATTTTTCATTTTTTTTATTTTCCATTTTGTTTTTTATTTTTACATTTCCTTTTGGTTCATGTTAAACCGGATGACGATTTCATCGAGCGTACTCGGTTCCACAAGAACGGATTTCGGCAGCATTTTGACATATTCCCGATCAATCAAACCATCGAACCCGACGCCGTATTCTTTGTAGCCGATGATTTTCTTTTTTTGTTCTTCGGACAAAATGTTGAGACCGCCTTTGGCGAGAAGATATTTTTCGAGCAGCTCGTCTTTCGTGTCCGAATAAACGATTTTGCCGTTGCGAATGAATGTGATGTAGTCGGCAATTTTTTCAAGATCGGACGTGATGTGGGTGGAAAACAAAATGCCTTTATCTTCGGTCATGAAGTCGCGCAGGATTTCCATGAGTTCGCTTCGGGCGACGGCGTCAAGGCCGCTCGTCGGCTCGTCCAAAAGAAGCAAATCGGCGTCATGGGAAAGCGCAACAGCAATCATAAGTTTCATTTTCATGCCGCGGGACAAATCTTTGACTTTCTTTTTGGGATCCAAATGAAACCTCTCAATCAGGGTTTTGTATCGGGCGTCGTCCCATTTCGTATAAAAGACGCGGACCGATTTTCCGACATCGGTAATCGTCCATTCATCGACGTAAAACGGTTTGTCCATCACAACGCCGATGCGTTCTTTAATTTCCGGCTCGGAAAGGAGATGGTCTTCACCGAAAACGGAAATTTGACCGCCGTCGAGTTGAAGCATATTCAAAATTGTTTTCATCGTCGTCGTTTTTCCGGCGCCGTTTTGTCCGATAAATCCCATGATGAAGCCTTTGGGCAGGGAAAAGGAGACGTCCAAATCAAAGTCGGTAAAGTGCTTGGAAACGCCGTTGAGTTCCAAGATGTTGTTTGTGTTAGTCGCTGTTGTCATTATTGTCACCTTCTTCCAGCAGAAGTTTGAGCATGCCGGACAGTTCCGCGCCGGTGAGTTTGATTTGGCGGGAAATGTCGATGGCCGATTGCAGATTTTGTTCGATTTCCCGCAGTTTTTGTTCCCGAAGCAGTTCGGTGTTTTGCGGTTTCACATAGCAGCCCTTTCCTTGAACGTTGACGACGAAGCCTTCCTGTTCCAAATCATTATACGCGCGCATGGTTGTAATCACGCTGATGTTCAAATCCTTGGCAAGCGACCGGATCGACGGCAATAAGTCGCCGTCAGCGAGTTCTCCGGAAAAGATGGCGGATTTGATTTGTTCCTTGATTTGTTCATAAATCGGAACGCCGGCTGTGTTGGAAATGATTATGTTCAAGGCTGTTTCTCCAATCTGTTAATAGTGAGTATAAACAGTATAGACATATATAAACATTACGGGAATTTGAATGGAATTGCTGGATTTTGGTTTTTTGCGGCGGCGGCGTGCGCGCGCGTTATGGCGACACATTTTCGTTTTGCGTTTTTGAAACCAGGCAACTCAGTTAATTTTGAGTCTATGCAAGCCACCCGATCACTTTTTGAAGATGCCAAGCAAGCCCACCCGAAAAATCAAACGCAAAGCGTTTGATTTTCTCGGAATCCGATTAATAAGATAGGATACAGTGACAGTAAATGCAATCGGAACAGTCAGCTGCAGGTACAAATTGGAGCAAGGAAACGCCTGTATTGTTGGAAACAGTAGATACAGACTGAAATCTAAAAATAGTGAATTGCAAGTGCAATCATAAATCTAAAAATAGTGAACAGTAGATGCAATCAGAAATCTAAAAATAGTGAACTGCAGGTGCAATCAGAATCTAAAAATAGTGAACAGTAGGTGCGATCGGAATCTAAAACAATACAGAAACTGCATTTCCATCTCACTTTCATTTTAAGTAAATCTCAATTTTCACCCATTGCCGCTTCGCGTCAATGTGCGAAAATTGAGGGATAATTTGGATGGATTGATTATGCAGCTACAGTTACCATTACTGTTACTGCTGCAGTTGCTGCTGCCGTCATTACGTTTCCGAAATTATTCCAACCAATCAGCCATTACTTCAAACTGTTTTTGAGATTCTGTCACTTTTTTTTCTTTCGGCGGAAAAGTTGCGTCAAATTCTTCCACGCCGTCCGGCTCGGCTTCAAAATCCGGGCTTTCGAAAAGTCGTCCGGAAACATTTTCAAGCGCGCCGTTTTGAAGAGGAAGCGCCATCATGGCTTTTGCAAATTTACCATCGGGGCGGCTGACCTTGTAAGCAGACGCGCTCTTGAACCCAAATCTTTGGTAATAACCGGGGAACCCGTAAATGAAAATGGCGGAAAATCCCATCGCTGTTGCTTCTTTGATTGAATGATTGACGAGTACCGCGCCGATTCCTTGTTTTTGATATTCCGGCAAAACGCTGAGCGGGCCGAATGTGATCGTCGGAAATTCACGTCCGTCGTTGCCGACGACTTTTGATTTAGAAAAAACAATGTTTCCGACAATTTTGCCATCGCAAACGGCAACGAAATCCAATTCCGGAATGAAATCGGGCGAATTTCTCAGTTTGTGAAGAATGAGATGTTCACTGCAGCCGGGAACGTAAAGATTCCAAAAGGCTTCACGGGTGAGTTCTTCAACGATTCTGTGGTCGACTTTTGTTTCGAGGCGGATTGTCACGTTTTGCATACATATCTCATAGCTGCGTTCTTATTTCTATTTGCCGATTGCCTCTGTTTCTAAAATACAGGTTTTTCTTAGTACCGTTTTGCATCTACTGTTTCCAACAATACAGTTGTTTCTTGTTCCGATTTGCATCTGCAGTTGACTGTTCCGATTACATCTGCTGCCACTGTATTCTATCTTATTAATCGGATTCCGAGAAAATCAAACGCAAAGCGTTTGATTTTTCGGGACGGTTTGCTTGGGATAATGAAAAACGGACTTGAAACAAGGGAAAACAAAAACTAAAAGTGAAGGACGTTTTCGTTTGAAAGTCTCCAAAAAATGAACGCGATAACGCGCACGCAGCTGCTCGCCAAAAAACAAAACAAAAACAGAAAGAAAAAAACAAAACCCAAAAAAAGAAAAGAAAAAATGATTCAAAAAATTGAATCATTTGTTGAATTTGATGTCGCCTTTCTCAATCAAAGCGCCCAAGTCTTCAAGGCTCAAGCGGCCGTTTTGTTTGAGTTTTTCTTTGGCGGAATCGTGGATCTTGTCGACGCGCTTCTCATCTTTTTCGGCTTGGAAGTCTTTGGCGCGTTCCAAGTAGATGTCCAGCTCGCGGCGGGTGATCGCAATCGTCTTTTTGAGCGGGTCGATTTTCGCGGAAATCGGCTTAATCATCGTGTAGCGCTCGGTCAGACGTTTGTGGTAACCGTCGGCTTCCTTTCTGAGTTCGTCGACCTTTCTGAACGTCTCAATCATGTCCAAGTGATATTTTTGGGATTCTTCGGACAATTGCTTGATTTCAGCGGACAGCTCGTCGCTCTTTTGGTACATGCCTTTGTTCGATTGGTAGAACTCCTGCATTTGGCGGTGAAGCTCGTTCGCTTCTTTGGCGGCCGAAAGGCGTGTTTCAAGGCTCAAAAGCTTTTCAAACACGGTTTTCTCGTGTTCCAAATTGATATCGTTTTCAAGGAAGGTTTTGAGTTCGGCGCGGTAGGCTTTGGAGAGATTCTCAAACGTGCTTTGAGAAATCTTGTTGCACTCGTCGCGGCGGGCTTTCAACTGGTTGATTTCTTCGGATTTGGATTTGGAGCCCGACATTTCAGTCGTCCGGACGCCTTTCTTTTCAGCAATCTGTTTGTTGACCTCGTCCCTTTTGTTGCGGCTTTCCTGAGCGGTTTTGGAGAGTTCGCGCACTTGAGCATTGAGCTCGTCGCGTTTTTTCTTCAAGTCGTCGCCGTCGGTGCGGTGAAGTTTGAGTTCCCGGAAAATGGTTTTTAAGGCTTTTTCGTCGCGGTCCAAAACGTTTCTGAGTTGGTTGGACTTGGCTTTGACTTCATTTTCCGTCATTGTGGAAACGGTGACCTTCAATTCGTTGAGGCGCATTTCCACAAGTTCTTTGTCTTCTTTTAAGACGGCGGCTTCTTCAGCTTCCTGCGCGGCCATGGCGTCTTTTTCGGTAAATTCGACCTTTTCAACTTCTTCTGCTGCGATTTCTTCAACGACGGATGTTTCGACGACAGTTGTTTCGGTTGTTTCAGCGGATTCGGAAACAAACTCGGATTCATTGTTTTGATAATTTTCAGACATGTTGCCGGCCCCCTTATTTCATTCCTTTCCAGTAAACCAACGCGTCTTGATGGCTTTCAATTCTTTTTTCCAGCCAGCCGACTCGTTTGTTTTCGCCGGTTTCTTTTTCCTTTTCACCCAAAGACGTTTTCTGAGCAGTTAAGCTTTCAGCGGCCTCTTTGCCGTCCAAATACGCTTTAAAGGACGCGTCAGCTTTGGCCAATAATCCGGAAACATCGCCGTCCAAGCCTTTAATGTCGGCGGCGAGCGCGTCGTAAACCGCTTTGCGTTCTTCAACGGTGTCCGACGTTTTTGAAGAAACGAGTTCAGACAATCCTTTCTTGATTTTCTCAACGTCTGCCGGACTCAAATTCATGTTCTTTAATTCCTCTTCGGCTTCGTATCCGGCGTGGTGTTTCTTTTCATCGAAAACCCCGATTTTTTCCTCGGCGGTTTCAATGCTGCTTTTCAAGTCTTCAATTTCACGGTTTAAAGAAGAGGCACCGGACGTGAGCGCGTCGTATTCGGTTTTGTATTCGGCAATAAAACGCTCATGTTTTTCAACGGCTGCAGAGATGAGTTCATCTCGGTTCATGATTTTAATTTCGTCGGCTTCCATAAGAATCACCTGTTCAGGCAATTGAATTTTTCAAATTGAGACTGAAAAACTGCAAAAATTTCAAAAAAGAAATGAGAAATTATTGTATTTTTGAATTGAAATTTCATCATAATTGAGCTCAAAAATGAAGTTCAAATGAATTTATTTTAAAGAATAATTTTACCCAATGATTACGTTAAAGTTAATAAACTATTTGATAAATAAAATAACATATTGACATTTTTATAATTGGATGTGATATTTTTTGAATCCACAGACATTTTGGAACCGTATTGATTTCGGATTCGGATCAAATGGTCACGTAAATCACGTGCGGAATCTCATCAAAGTAAATCACAGAGTCTTCATCAATCAACCCGCAATCAATCGCGCAGGTCACCGCCTTTTTTCCGATTAAATTGGCGGTCGTCGCTGACAGAAGTAAATTGGAAACCAATTCAGCGTCCGCCTCGGACCCCTGATAAAACGCGGCGCTGACGCTGATCTCACAGCTTTCGTTTTTGAGTTTTTGGCCGATAAGCTCGCGGTCGCAAACAGCCACCATGAAATGTTTATGGGTTTTATAAGTTTTAACGTACATTTGATCGGCCTCTGCGGCTTAATTTTATGAATAATTTCAGATTTGAGTCGGTTTCAGATTTAGTGAATCAGTTTTTAATGAATCAGTTTCAGATGATCGACATCGGGTTCCAAGATTTCGCCTTTTTGGCGCATCTTATTGAGGGTAACTTCCATTTCTTCTTGGGAAATATTGGACTTTTCCGCTTCGGCAAACACTTCTTTTCGAGAGGCTTTGCCGCCGGGCGTCCGCTCGGAAATGGTCCGGATGATGTCTTTAATAATGCCGATTTTGTCCCGCTGGGATTTGCTGATGCCCGACGCGATAATGTCGGCGTCCAGCTGTCCGGTGCTCGGGTCGATGCCGACGTTTTTGAGGCATTCCATCGTGATGTCCGTCGTCCGGATGGCGTCGTCCATTGTCACCCGGTTGCTGAGGCGCACGCGCGCGCTGGCTTCCGCCAAACGGACCAGTGCTTCCAACTGGCGGGCCGTCACCGGCACCGGCGTGTTTTTGCCTTCGCCTTGTTTACGGAGGCTCGTGTAAAAGTCAATTAAATGCGAACGGGCGTCCTCATCCATCACCGGATAAATGTTGCGGCGCGCGTAAGCGATATATTTGCGGAGCAAATCCGGCGCAATGTCCGGGTTAATCGTAATCAATTGCGCATCAATCATTTCCTGCGTGATGTGCGACGCTGAGATGTTGTTTTTCTGCTGGATCAGTTCTCCGGCATAATGTGTTTGAAGGATGTGTCCGGCAATTTTCGAGTCCATCCGGCTTTCCGGAATATCGAGCAGAACGAAAATCAAGTCGAAACGGGAGAGCAGGGCCGGCGGCATATCAATCTGGTCGGCCAAACTTTCAAAGCGGTTGAACCGGCCGTAAACGGGGTTGGCCGCGCCGAGAAGCGAGCAGCGAGATTTTAAGGTCGCGATAATACCGGCTTTGGCAATGCTGATGGTTTGCTGTTCCATCGCTTCGTGAAGCGCGCTTTTGTCTTCGTCGCGCATTTTGTCCATTTCGTCAACGGCCGCAATGCCCATGTCAGCCATGACCAAGGCGCCGCCTTCGATTGTCCAGCGACCGTCGCCGAGTTCGTCGCGAACGGCAGCCGCCGTGAGACCGCTGGCGGACGCGCTTTTTCCGGACGCGAAGACACCGCGCGGCGAAAGCCGGATGATGTAGCGCAGCAACTGACTTTTCGCGACGCCGGGGTCGCCGACGAGAATAATATGAATGTCGCCGCGGACGCGCGATCCGTCGGGGAACGTTTTAACGACGCCCGAAAACAGCTGATACATGAGCGCTTTTTTGACGTGGTCGTTGCCGTAAATGGTCGGCGCAATCGAGCTGACGATCCGGTCGTAAATGTGGGGATCTTTGCTGAGCTTGATGATTTGGTCTTCTTCTTCGGCGGTGATGTCGAGTTCGTCAAATTCCTTATCGAGACGCTCGATTGAATTGGCTTCAAGAACCAAATCGTAATAGGTAGATTTTCCTTCCCGTAGCGGGCGCTGGACGGAACGGAGAATGCCATTGATGATGACGCGGTCGCCCGGAGAAACGAGACCGGTCATGTCGTCGGTAAAATTAATTTCAATGCTTTCGGGATTGGAACCGCCTTTCAGGCTTTCGGGCGACTCCTGAATTTGTCCTTTTTGGGAGTCGATGAATTCGGATTGTTCCGCCATCAGTTTAAACGGTCCGCGTTTGCCGCAATTTTCATTTTCGCAGCCGGAATACGGTTCATCAAGTTTGGTGCCCGGCTGTTCGACGTACGTAATCGTGTCGCAGCGCATGCATTTAAAAGCCGCCTTTGTGATTCGGGGGCGGACTTCCGTTGCGCGGCGGATCATGCCTTCGACGGCGATGAATTTGGAAAGGTGCTTGCTGCGCAATTCCCGGATCGGGATGCGGTTGGGGATATTGACGACGCGGACGTGAACGTTGTCAAAACCTTTGGCGAGCGGCAGATCGGTGTCTTTGAGCGCCATTTCAAGCGCCAGAATGACGGTTTCCGGATCTTCGATGAGATCGGAGGCGATCGCGCGGTCATAAATTTCAAGATTATCGTAATTCACAACCAGGCTGCGCTTGTCGGGATAGTTGTTGGCGAGTTCCAAAACTTCGTCTTGGTAATACCGCTTCAAAAAATCTTTGAGTTTCTTATGCCATTTTTCGTCCGCAACAGCCATTCTTTCACCAAAAACCGGCGCAAGAGTTGTTGCCGGATGAATTCAATTTGAATTAAAAATGTAAGACAAGAAAGTTCAAACCCTTTGATAAATCTTTTTAGTTCCTCTTTTGAAAGATATAAATTTCAAATATAAATGAATCAGAATTGAATTGAAATTGCAACGTTTCAGGTTAAAAGTATTTATATGAAAAACGGCATTTCAACGGACAGATTGAATCCGAGATTCAACAATAATTTTTCACTGTGCCCGGTTAGTCTAGTGGTAAGGCGGTGGTCTCGAAAACCACTTCTTCATCGAAGAGCGCAAGTTCAAATCCTGCATCGGGCGCCATACCTTTTTTGTGAGATTTCTGCGAGAGAATACTTTCTGTTTTATTTGGCGGACGGCATGCGCGCGCGTTATGGCGTGCATTTTCGTTTGGATTTCGAAAAACGTGGTGCATTTTTTGTTTTGTTTTTAAGTATCGGGTTCATTTTTTACTTTTTCATTTTTTAATTTGGTGACCGCTTTTCGTTTTGTTTTCTTTTTTGTTTCAGATCCATCTTTTTCATTATCCCAAACAAACCATCCCGCTTAAACAGACGCCTTTGGCGTCTGTTTAAGCGGATACCGCACGCAATTGGGATTGGAATAGCTACCGCAGGTGCATATTGGAACAAGTGAACAACTGTATTGTTGGAAACAGAGAGGGGCAAAACGGTGTCAAGTAAACAACTGTATTGTTAGAAAACAGAAGGTGCAAAACAGTACCAAGTAAAACCTGTATTGTTAGAAACAGAAGGTGCAAAACAGTACCAAGTAAAACCTGTATTGTTAGAAACAGAAGGTGCAAAACAGTACCAAGTAAAACCCGTATTGTTAGAAACAGTTGGTGAAAAACGGTAACAAGAAAAACGTGTATTGTTGGAACAGAAGATGCAATCTGAAATCTAAAAACAGTCACCCGTAGGTGCAATCTGTAACTATAAAACAGTAGCTGCAATCTGAACTGTAAATTGGAATGTATCTGCTAATCGGATTCCGCAAAATACAGACGCAAAGCGTCTGATTTTGCGGGATGGTTTGCACGATTTGAAAAAATGTGGGTTGATTTACTTGAATTTGAAAAAAAGAGGAGAATGAATCTTTAAAAATCGAGAAAATGTGTCGCCATAACGCGCGCGGTGCCGCCCACCAAAAAAGAAAAAGTTATCCTCCGGAAACCGGCGGATAAAGCAGGATTTCATCGCCGTCTTTCGGGAAATACGACGCTGCCGATTCGCAGACAACTCTTTTTTTGTTAACCTGAATCATAATATTTCGGCGCAAATGTCCCGAACAATCAAAGAGAAGAGAACCACCGTCATCGCTTTTGAGCGAAAACTGACGCAGAATCTCTTTTAAATCCGTATTTTCAGGAACGTCCGATTCCGTTTTTTCGGGAAAATATTCCCGCAGGCGTCCGTAAGCTAAAATTGTGACTTTCATTTGTTTTCCCCGTTACATTTGCCGCAAACCGGACAGCAGTCGTCTTTTTCAAATTCGATTTGATCGAAAGAATTCGTGAGTCCGTCCCAGATTAATAATTTTCCCGAAAGCAGCTCGCCTTTTTTTGTAATGTATTTGACCACTTCGTTGGCTTCCAATGACCCAATCACGCCGCAAACAGTTCCAGAAATCGGAAACTTTTCCGGTTTTGCCGGTGTTCCTGTCTTTCCCACATTTTCCGGCAACTCGCAGCTTGAATTGGATTCGTCAGCCGGAAACGCACAAAAGAAACACGGACCATCCGGCAGAAAAACAGACACCTGCCCCGAAAAACCGTAAACGGCCGCATGGAAATACGGCAGACGGCTATTGAAAGCGAATTTGGCCAAAACCCGGCGCGTTTCGTCGTTGTCCAGCGCGTCGACGATGATTCCGGCACCGCCGGTCAACTCGGACACATTTTTGTCCGTCAACTTTTCGCAAACAGGCAGAACTGTGATGTGCGGATTTTGGGACGACAACTTCTCGGATCCGGAAACGGCTTTTTGCCGGCCGATATCTTTTTCGTGATGCAGAAATTGGCGGTTTAAATTCGTTTCATCGACCGCGTCAAAATCCAATAAAATTATTTTTCCGACGCCGGCCGCCGCCAAATATGTCGCGACGGGCGAGCCGAGGCCGCCGGCTCCGGCAATGAAAACGCAAGCCTCGGAAAGGGCTTTTTGACCGCTTTCTCCGAAGAGCGGCATTTGACGGGAATATCGGGGAATCATGAGAAGTCTCTCAATTATTATTTTGAAAAATTATTTTGAAAATTATCAACATATAAACAAACAACCGGCAATATATAAACAACCGACAACGAATAAGCAGACCAGGATATCAATCGGTTTTACAAAAATCTGACCCTTCCATCGCAAACTGTTTGTAAACGGCGCAGCCCGGACACAAGCAGGAATCGTTGCCTTCAACATCAGCCCCGGCACAGCCGATTGTTTTGTTGCCGTCGTCGCCGGAACCATATGTCGGACAGGCGCCTTTGGCGCAATACATAATGATTCCAACGGCCGGACGCAGCGAACAAACCGGACACAAACAAACCTTGGAGTGATGGAATGACGCACAGACCCCGAAGTAGCGGCCGAATTTTTGGGGATTGATTTCATCTCCGCGTTCGGTTTCACATTCAGTTTTGCATTCGGCTCCACATGCATTTTCGCATTCGGTTTCACATTCGTTTTTGTTTTCCGGTTCCGGCATAATCATCATTTCAGGATTTCTTTTTGAACGATGGCGAGATAAGCCATATCTTTGTCTTCGGGCGTACACGAACTGACAATCGAGTGCATGGAGCCGCCGCCGTCGCCGTTGTAACGCGGAATGATATGAATGTGCGTGTGCATGACGGTTTGTCCGGCGGCCTCGTAGACGTTTGTGCCGATGGAAAGTCCGTCTGCTTTCAAATTCTTGTGGATTTTCTTGGAAACGGCGTTTACAAACGCAAACAAATCGCCGGCGTCAGTCTCGGACATCTCGACAAAAGCCGCGGAATGCTTTTTCGGAATCACGACCGTATGTCCTTTGGAACACGGATGAATGTCCAAAAACGCCAAATAGTTGTCGTCTTCCGCAATTTTCAGGCCCGGAATTTCACCGGCTGCGATTTTACAAAACAAGCAATCCATATTTATCCCTCAATAATCCATTCACAAAGAAAATAATCAATTATAGAATATAGAATTAATCGGATTCATTGATTTAAATCTTTATTATAACAATATAATTTTATATATTATTAAGAATTTTAATAATAGAATTACTGATTATTTGTTTTATCCATTGAAAATACACCACAGGAGAGAGAAAATTGAAAATACTCGTCATGTCCGACACCCACATTCCGAAACTTGAGTCGTCCGAAATTGCAGCTGTCGCTGACGCCTCCGATTTTCCGATGTTTCCGGAAATCATGCGGGAAAAAATGAAAGAAGCCGACATTATTGTTCACGCCGGCGACTTTGAATCCAAAGAGATTTTCGATTTATTTGAAAAAACCGGAAAGCTGAAAGCCGTTTACGGGAACAATGACGGCAAAGAAATACAAGCCAAAATCCCCGAAAGGTTGGTTTTTGAAGAAAACGGCGTCAAGTTCGGCGTCATTCACCAAGCCGGCATTTCCCTCAACGAAAACACCGCCCGCTGGTATCTGGCGCAGGAAATGGGCGTCGACGTCCTTCTTTTCGGGCACATTCACACGCCCATGATTGACGAATACCACGGCAAATATCTGATTTGCCCCGGATCGCCGATTAAAGCACGCATGTCCGACCCATCCGTTGTTGAAATTGAGTTGGATGAAACAAAGCCGGGCGTCGTCGGCGATATTCGAGTCATTCCTGTTGGTGCGGCAGCTTGCGGATATTTGAAATTCAGAAATCAACTGGAAGAGGAAAAAGAGAAAGGAGAGAAGTAATTAAGGAGATAATTACCTAAATTTATCATAATTACCATCAAGGGTAATCATTTGAAATTTAGGTAATCGTCTTAAATTAAAAATTGAAGAAACCATTTTCAATCGTCAAAAACCACAAATTTTTCAATCAATCTCCCATGCGGACTTCTTAAAATCAAATCTTCTTTTCCCGAATACGGCCGCATGCGAATCACTTCTTCCGCCATCGCTGCATTCAGCCCGGGCAATTCTTTGAGCATGCCGGCAGTTACGGCATTGATATTGACCGGATACGGAATTCCGGAAACGGAACGGTAGCCGTGACCGGTAATCATAATGTCGTAAAATTGATTGAGATCTAATTTTCCGTGAACGCCGACCAATAACGGATACGTACCGAATTGACGGCCAAATGTGATGTCGGATTTGGCTTGCGTATCATGAACTTCCATGAACACGTCTTTGAGAACGGTACCGACCGGAACGACGCGGCGCAGCATGGGCAAATCGATTTCTTTTCGGATTTGTTCCTTGTAATCTTTGAAATATTTGTTCTGCGTCGATTGATTTTGTTTTGAACGGGAACGGTTGTGATTGTGACCGGCTGCTGATTCCGGCGCGGCGGACAAATTCTCATAAATCGGCGTTTTCGGAAAAGCCATCACTTGCCGAATATTGATGCGGCGAAGCATGAGGCCTTCATCGTAAACTTGTTTTAAGAATTCGGCGTTCAACTGAAACGTTTTTTTGGTTTCGCCCGTGAGCCCGTGAACAAAATTGACGCCCGGCAGAATTTCAGGCATGCCGTTTTCCCCGCGTTTGGCGCCTATTTCGTTGACCAAACGGATGGCTGCCAGAACTTGATCGGCCGACGCTTTTAAGTTGTTGGCAGAAATGACGGCCGGATCGGCGCTTTCCAAACCCATTGCAATAACGTCGCCGGGCGTATGATATTTGACAATCGTCCTTAAAATTTCAGCGGACTCGTCCGGAAATTCGGCAATCGTAATCGGGTTTCCGTTGTCCATGTGAAGCGTCAGCAGGTCCGGCGCAACGCGTCGGATACCGGCATATAATTTTTCGATTGCTTCCGGATTGGGTTTTAAAACTTGCCCGCCGGTATCAATGCCTTTGTAAGCAAACAGATCCGGCTGGCGGCCGAGGCGGAAATGCCGGACGCCGGCACCGTAAAGTTGTTCGACTTCGGCGATGATGTCGTCCTCTTCCCGGAAATCGGGGCGGCCGTAGAAGGATTCCGTGCAAAATGAACAATGCTTCTTTCGGCCGCAGCCGCGGTAAGTTTCGATTTCGCAGATGATGTTTGGAAAATTCGGATGTTGGCGGGCAATAAATGCGCCGTTTTTTGA
The DNA here is from genome assembly GCF_032714475.1 of Methanolapillus africanus. Lineage (NCBI taxonomy): Archaea > Methanobacteriati > Methanobacteriota > Methanomicrobia > Methanosarcinales > Methanosarcinaceae > Methanolapillus > Methanolapillus africanus. The sequence goes on from NZ_JAWDKD010000008.1 coordinate 94,430, forward strand.
CCAGCGGGCGATTTCATCGGTGGTGCGGTAGCGGTGAACCAAATCGCCGCTGCTGTTTTGATTTAAATTTTTATTTTTAAAATAATCATAAACAAAACTTTCAATATCGTTTTTGGCGATCAACACGTCTTTTTGCAAAAACAATTCCGTTTCCGTCGCCGTTTTGCCGCCTTCCTGCGAATAGCCGAGACGGATCGGACCGCCCAGCATTTTGATGCCGCCGGACAGGCGGAAAAGTGCGCGGATTTCTTCGTCCGTGATCGGAACGCCGGTCAAATACTTGCCGGGAACGGTCATTCCGGAAATAATAATCAAACAATCTGCGGTTTTGAATGTTTCCGCGGTTTCTTTGCCGGCTTTTCGGACTTGGTCGATTGTCAGATAGAGGATGTCCTCTTCGGAAAAGCCGACATCGAGAAACGCGCCGGCGACGTAGCGCGGGTAGGGTGAAAGGTAAGGCGGGACGCCGAAACAGGCGGGTTCGTCCACATAGCCGTCTAAAATGATGATTTTCATAGAAACGAAGAATAGAAGCGTACCCCTTTTATTAATGTTTTTCACAATTTCCCAGGATTCATGGATTCATGAATACATTTATCTATTTTTCACTCTTTTTTGGATTCATGCCGACGATTGGAATTGCAGATACGACTTTTGCGCGCTACAACATGGGCGCCGCCGCCGTGGATGAACTGAAAAATTCGATTTCCGCCAAAATTATCCGGGTGACCGTTCCGGGCGTCAAAGATTTGCCGGTGGCAGCCAAAAAACTGCTGGAGGAACAGCAGTGCGATATTGTGATGGTTCTCGGAATGCCGGGACGCCAGCCGCAGGACAAAGTTTGCGCGCATGAGGCGTCGCAAGGTATTATTTTGGCGCAGCTCATGACCAACAAACATATTATCGAGGTTTTCGTTCACGAAGATGAGGGAAAAGACGATAAGGAACTCGCTTTTTTAATGGAAATGCGGTCGCGCGAACATGCTCAAAACGTCATTAAAATGCTCACTAATCCGGAAAAAATGATCAAGGAAGCCGGAACCGGACAGCGCGAAGGTTTTAAAGATGCGAAGCCGCTTCAATGATGGAGAGACTTTTTTTATCCTTTTATTTTTTATGTTTTTATTTTTTATGTTTTTATTGACTCGATAATTATAATTCCCGAAATAACCGGCGGGTTGACAACATATATAAATGTTCAATCGTAAGTACAAACAGTTTTTATCCGATTCATATTTAAAATTCAAAATTTTATTTTGTCAATAAATTTCAATCAAATAAATTTTCAAAATTAAATGGAGTAATCACATGACAATTAACATCGGCTTTGTTGTTGCTGAATTTAACCGCGACATTACATACCAAATGGAAATTTTGGGCGAAGAACACGCCAAATTTTTGGGCGCGAAAGTGGCTCAAAAAATCTACGTCCCGGGCGCATACGATATGCCGCTCGCGATCAAAAAGATGTGCGAAGACAAAAACATTGACGCGGTCGTGACGATCGGCTGCGTGATTGAAGGCGATACGAAACACGACGAAGTTGTTGTGGCTCAGGTGACCCGGAAGATGACGGACATGTCGCTCGAATACGGCAAACCGATCACGCTCGGCATCTCCGGCCCGGGCATGACGCGCATGCAGGCAATGGACCGGATGGACTACGCCAAAAGAGCGGTGGAAGCGGCCGTTAAGTTGTGCCAGCGCATTCAGTGAGTTTGCCGTTGTGGGCAAAACTCCGGGCGACCAAAAAGGTAAAAAAGAAAGACAAATTCAAGGATTCAATAATAATTCTATATAAATCATTTATTTATAAATCATTTATTTAATTTATTTTATTCGTTTTTTTCAAAATAACGATTGACGGACGGGATGAATGTTATGATCTCTTCGCGACTCGCGCGGGTAGAAGAATCGGCGACGATGAAATCTTCTAAAAGAGCAAAGGATTTGATGAGCCGGGGTGTCGATGTCATTAATTTTACGTTGGGGGAACCTGACTTTGACACGCCGAAAAACATCATGGACAAAACGATTGAGGCGATGAAGGCGGGTGAAACGCATTATTCGCCGGCCGTCGGTCTTCCCGCGCTTCGGGAAGCGATTGCGGAGAAGCTTCGGACGGAAAATAACATCGATACCAAAGCGGGCAACGTGATGGTGACGCCCGGGGCGAAGCATGGCATTTTTGAAGTCATGATGACCATGATTGACGAAGGCGACGAAGTTCTTTTGTTGGACCCGTCTTGGGTTTCTTATGACGCTTGTATTCAAATGGCGGGCGGCAAAACCGTTTGGGTGCCGACAGACCCGGAAAACAAGTATCAGCCGCTTCACGATTTATCCAAATACATCACCAAGAAGACGAAAATGATCGTCGTCAACACGCCGTGCAACCCGACCGGCTCCGTTTTTGACAAATCCCATTTGCAGGAAATCGCCGATTTGGCGAACGATCACAACCTTTTCGTGTTGTCGGATGAGATTTACGAAAAGATTATTTACGACAAAAAACACATCAGTATCGCGTCCATGGACGGCATGGCCGACCGGACGATTACGATTAACGGTTTTTCAAAGGCTTACGCGATGACCGGATGGCGTCTTGGCTATCTAAACGCGCCCGCATCCGTCTTCCCGAGTCTGGAAAAGATTCAAAGCCACTCGATCAGCAATGTGACGACGTTTGTGCAATACGGCGGCTTGGAAGCGCTAACAGGTCCGCAGGACACCGTGATGAATATGCAGAAAGAATTCAAAGAGCGGCGCAGCGTCCTTGTGGACGGGCTTGTGAAGCTCGGCCTCAAATGCGACATGCCGGACGGCGCGTTTTACGCGTACCCGGACGTCAGCGAATTCGGACCCGGCGCCCGAATCACGGACCGCCTCCTCGATGAAGCGCAAGTGGCCGTGTCGCCCGGAATTGCTTTCGGCGAGTCCGGCAAGAATAACATCCGCATTTCGTATGCGACATCCGTTGACAGAATTAAAGAAGCGTTGATTCGTATGGAAAAAGTTTTCCAATAACGCTTTTTTCTTTTCTTTCTTCTTCTCTTTTTTGTTTTTTTGAAGCGGGCGGCCTGCGCGCGCGTTACGGCACGCATTTTCCTTTGGATTTCAAAAACCGACGGTCGGCTTTACCTTATTTTTTTAGTTTAGGGTCTGCTTATTTCATAATCCCAAGCAAGCCATCCCGTTTAAACAGACGCCTTTGGCGTCTGTTTAAACGGATGTCGCAGGATGGGAAGGTGCAATTGGCAGCAGAAAATTAAAACCCGGACAAAGCAACACCTGTATTGTTAGAAACGGTAGGTGTAAAACGGTACCAAGAAAAACCTGTATTGTTGGAAACAATAAATGCAAACAGTAAATTTAAAAACAGAAATAAAAGACCCAACCCAAAAACAAACATATTTATTCATTCAGTCAGATAAAAATAAATATTCGTTTAATCGAGGTTGACCAAAATGGAACTCTGCGCATTCTTATATTTCAACGGCAACTGCCGTGACGCCATCGCCTATTACGCCGATGTTTTCGGCGTCGAAATGCCTGAAATCGCGACTTACGGCGATTTTCCGGAAGATCCTGTGGCGGCGTCAAAGCCAAATATTTCGCATTACGTCGCTTATGCCGAACTCGACATTAAAGGAAACCGGCTGTGTTTCTCAGATTCATTTCCGGAAACTTTTATCGGAACCAACATCGCTTTGACGATTATGAGCAATGATCCGGCGGAAATTGGGATGCTGTATGAAAAATTAAAGCCCGGCTGCGACATTATCATGGAACTTCAAGAAACGGCTTGGAGCCAAGGCTTTGCGATGCTCACGGATAAATTCGATATCACCTGGCAATTGAATTTGTGCTGCATGCCGGTGAAATAAATCCTGCCCATCATTTTTTTGTTTTCGCCAAAACAGAACTGAGAATGAGCAAGATGCCTGCGAAAAACAAAATAACGGAAATGAACCAGGCGGCATATTGCAAGAGAACAAAAGTAGAATAAAAAGACGAAGTCGGATCAACGTCGGCAAAAGCGAAAAGTAAAGGCGGAACAGCCGAGACGATGATGAAAATCAGACCGGTGGAAAAGAGCTCGACCACTGACATTTGACGAATAGATTTCATAATTTTCCTCCGGATGTTTCTGTCCGAATATATCCATTTCGTTTTATAAAAATGTTTGTATTTGAAACAAGTTGCTGCCATTATTCTTTTTTATTTTCGTTTTGATCTTCTTGGGGCGCTTCCAACGCTTTCGGTCCCGGTTTCAGATTCCGTTGATTTTGTTGATTGCGCTGCTGCGCTTCCTGTTCCAAAAGCCGGACAAACTCTTCGTCGCTCATGCTCGACAAAACTTGGATTTTTCTAAACGAGCTGCCCAACCGCCTTGATTTTCCGAACCCGGAAACTTTTTCCAAAACCGCTGGAACTGCCGGCGATTTGTAAACCGACGACACCGCGTCCTTCATTTTTTGCTGGTGCTGCATAATCGCGGTTTTGAGCGGCGTTTTTTCGTAGAAACGCTCCAAATGCTTGTTCATTTCCACCCATTCGACGTCATCGATTTCCACCTGAACAGTTTGATTTAAAACGCATTCCAACTGATGAATTTGTTTGTCGCAGATTTGCCGGATGCAGTCGTATTCCTCTTTTCGGGTTTGGTTTTTGTTCAAATCCAAAATCTTGGAGTGGGCGACGATGTTGCGGTTCGGCTGCAAAATTTTGAGGTCTTCTTCCAGATCACAAATATCGAATTTGTTTTCAAAATAGCGCTTCCAAAGAGATTTCGGCTCGTTTTGCTGAATCAGGCGGTTGACTTCAATAAGCACCGCGGGACTCGAAAAGAGTTCTTCGTCGCTGCAGCCGTGTTTTTCACTGTCAAGCAAAAACCGGATTTCCGCCAGCATTTGTTTTTCCGTCAAATCCGAATACGGGGAAAAGAGAAACTGTTCCCACTGGTCGTAGGTGAGCTCGTAAAGAATGATTTCATCGAGTTTAGACGCCCGCCCGACCCGGCCTTTGATTTCGTCTTGGATTTGCGTCGGCACGGATTCAATCCAGTCTTTGCCAAACATCGACATCATGAGCCGCCATACGAATTCGCGGAGCAGGCGTTCGAATTTGTTAAAACGGGGATAGAGAAGGTCGCAGTAGTGTTCCGACAATTCGTCGTAGACGAGGATTTTCTTGAAATGCGGCGGCCTGTGGTAGCTGTCGATTTTTTGAGTGAGGGTGTCAAGAGCGTCTTTGTCTTCTTGAACGATTTCAAGGAAATAGATTTGGTTTTTTTGGACTTCTTCGATGGTGTAGGTGAAGATTTTGTTTTGGAAACGGAAGGTTTCCTCATCGTGTTTGTGGTCTAAATGGTTGAGAAGGGTTTGGGCGAAGTTTTGGCCGAATTCTTCTTTTTCGTTGTTGATGAGGAAGTATTTGAGTTTCATGTGGATCAATTAATTTTTGGAATTTGTGATTTATGTTATTGGCTTCCTTGTATATTTGCTTAATCAGAACGTCCATTTTTCTTTTTTGAAAAAATCCGCCAGATTCAAGCAAGGAACGGAATATTCTTGGCAAATGTTTGGAATTTTTCGGGCGTTTGGTTTTAATTTTTCCGTCGTCACGACAGTTCCACCAGTGGCATATGCTTTTGAAATGACGAACGGGTCGGCGGCCGGCAATCCGTTGTAAACATTTTGCGGATTGACCAAATCCCGAGCCGCCGGATTCTGAAACAAGCCTGCCAAAAAATCAAATTCCTTTTGATCCGGCTCTGAAAAAATGTGTTTGTTTTTCTCGGTCCAAACGGTCATTTCGGGAAAAGAAGTCAGCCGTTCGATTTCTCTTTTGACTTCACGAACGCTGATGATGTTTCCGTCCAAAACATAACGGTTGAATTTTTTCCAAAGGCTTGGAAACGTTTCCGGATAATAATTTCGAAACAATTGGCTGATGACGCCGGTATCAAAAACGTAAATCGGTTGAGCAGATTCGGAATCAAAATCCCGAAGGATCATTTGTTCCATTTGCTCCACCTCTTCACGGCCGCTTCTTCAAGTTTCGGGATGTTGTCGGTTTTGACGCCGCCCAAATAAAGAGAAGCGTCCATATCCGTTATTTTATTTTCATGATAAGCCGACAAAACCGTTTTCAAATACGTGTCGCCCAAATAAACGGCTTTGGTGCTGAAATAATTCCCACCGCTATCTTTCCCTTCGTCTTTTTTGTCTTCTTTTTTATTTTTGGCGTAATTCGACCATTTCAAGACAAGTTGATTGTAAATTTCCGGCGTAATGATGTCAAAGTCCAGGAATTTTCGAAGAATCACTTCTCCGCTCACGTGATAAATGTCCGCCAATTCAAAGACGAATTCTTCACAAAAGCCAATTTTGGCATCTCGTTGAAGCCGGCGGACTTCTTTTTCAAAATCGTCATCCGGCACCAAGAATTTTCCGGCGATTTTGTTGCACATAATCTCAATTTCCCGATCGTCCGGCTGAAGTTCTTCAATATAATAATCCGCCCGCTCGGCGATGCCGCCCGTTTGCATGACCAAATGAGCGAATTCATGAAACAGCGTAAAGATACAGCGGTTTTCGGTGTGGGAATTGTTCAAACAAATCAGCGGATAAACGTCGTCGTACAAACAAAATCCGGAAATGTCGTCGTTTTTAAAAGCATCCCGAGTAACCAGGATTCCTTTGGATTCAAAAGCAAAAATCCATCTTTCAAGCGCTTCTTTAGAATCCTTCCAACTTTTTTGTTGTTCCAACGAAATCGAAAAAAACGACCTCAATGAATCGCAATCAAAATCCTTCTTTTGGAATCCGGCGCGAATATTCTCAATCTTGTCTGAAAAAGCCGCTTCATTTTTGTTTGAAATTTCATCCAATTCCTTCATATTTTCCTGAATCGCTTTTTGATTCCGGAACAATTGGATCATGTGAGCGTCCAATTTTTCATAAGCGGAATCGGGCAGAGTCCGAAACGAAGAACGGATTTTATAGGCTTCCGGAATTTCGGGAAATAAGAAAACTGCAACCGGAATTTTGTAAATGTTGGACAAGTTTTCAAGCTGCACATAAGTCGGGTGGTTGGAACCGGATTCCCACTCTTGGATGATTTCAGGCTCTTGCTTCATCTTTTTGGCAACATCTTCGATCGACAAGTTCAATGAGGTTCTTCCCCAATTCAAGATTTCGGGGTTGATTTTGAGGCCTTGATTTGAAGAGGGCATGAAGAGGTCGCCTGCGGTTTTTGATATTATGGAACTCATGAAGAGTTGTTTTAATCGGGATGTACTTTAATCTTTTTAAATAATTTTATGAATTATAATTTTTGATTATATTTAAGGTTGTGTTTAAAAAAATAATGTTAATTTGGATTTTCAGAGTCTAAATTCATTACTTTTCTAAAATATGCAAACTTAGATTCGATGTTGAACAAATCTTCTTCGTGTTGGAAATTTGTTATTAAATTTATTTCTAATTCCTCAGTATTAATCATCAGATAAGCTTTAAGCTTCTCAATGTCATAGTTACATTTTGTGTAAATAAATATCAAATTATCCAAAATCACTTCATAATCATTTAATGTGTTGTGGCCATCTTTTGGTTTTAAACCTTCAATTAATAACTTAACTAACTCATCTGAAACAAGAAATTGAATTTTTTCAGATTTTATCAAATTTCCATTTTCAAAGTTATACTTGAACCCAAAAATACTATCAAATTTTTTTGCAAAGCCGTTTTTAATCTTTTCACAAAATAATTTTTCGGGATAATTATTGGTAAAAGACACAATCAAATCCATAAATAACCGATCTCCAATGAATTCAGGTTGGAGTTCATCATTTATAGCACGGACAACTAAATCAAAAAAATAATCTTGTCCATTTTTTTTAATCATATATGTATAATTTACAAAATCATTATATTCTTCAATATACCCTATAAATTGTAAAAGTTGTCTGTGTTCTGAAACAAGTTCAATTTTTTGATTTACAATATTTGGCAACGATTTTTCGGAATTTATTTTTAATAAATTATCAAATAGCTGTGCACCTTTTTCAAAGTTACAACTTTTTTGGATTTCATCACTAAATCGTTTAAAAAGATATCGGACAATTAAATCAAAGTTTTCATCATCGTCTCCTTCATTAATGTATTCAAATATTCGTTTATAGTCTTTATTACTTAGTGCAAGGGGAATATCTTCAGGCAACCAAAATGGATTCCGACTTGATACAATCCTTTCAACTAATTCATCTTTAACTTTGATTTTTTTGGTATTACTTAAAAAAATCATTAAATTTTCATCATCTTCATCTATTTCTCTATTTTCAGAATCAAAGCCATAAAATGAATCGGTTTTTTGCTGAAGCTTTTGAGGGTTTTGAATAAGTTTTTGGAAAAATTGAGGCCATTCTTCTCGAATTATCAATAATTTGCAAATGGCTGTTTGGTTAATTTCTGAAAATTCCAACCCATAATACTCTTTGAAATGAAGCAATTCCACTTGCAAATTGTTAAATAATTGAATGATTCTACGAGGGTTTGTCGCGTATTCTTTTGAAACTAAATCAATTGTTTCTTGATTGAAATTAAGTTCGTATTTCTCATCATTATTGATTTTATTGGCAAAATCATAGATGTCTGTAGTTTTTAATGGTTTAACATAAATTATGATATCAAATATTTTTCTAAAAAATTCTGATGGATTATTTCCTTCCTATTCTATTTTTTTCCTTAAAGCAAGATCTGAAATAGGTATTAAGAATATGACACTTTTATTTTTAATACATTTATTTTTTGAGTTTTTAATATCCAAAAATCCTTTAATGTTTCCAAGCAATTGATATGCATTCTCTAGAGTACATCTATCAATATTATCAATAATAAAAATAAGCTTTCCAGAGCTGTTTTTTAAAAAATATTCCCCAACCATTTTTTGAAAGTCATTTTCAAATTGTTCTGGCGAAAAATAAGATTGTGTTTGTGTTTGTCCTTTTAAGAACAAAAATGAAAACTGAAATAATAGAGACAAAGCAGCAATAATAAAAGAAAAAACTATTGAATATTTGGACTCAAAGCCAAAATGATTCAATAAGGCAACAGAAACAAAAAATAAAATAAAACAGCCAACAATAATGAGTATATTATAGTCATTTTTTATAACTGTTGAATATAAATTATTTTCGAGTTCTTTCTTAGATACTTTTTTTGATTTTAAATCCTTTTGAATCTCAATTAAAAAAGTTCTCCGAAAATTATCATTTGTGTACTTCCAAGCATCATATTTTATAAATTTTACTTTTTCATCGTTCTCAAAATTGATCTTTGTTGTTTCAACAATAGAGGATTTACCTGAACCCCATTCTCCAAATAAACCAATGGTCATAGACTTGTTATCATTTTTGCTGATAATATCTCGCAACATTTCAGAATATCGCTTTCCAGCTAACAAATCAATTTCATTCAAATTTACTGGTTCATCTTCTATATGTTTCATAAAATCCCATTTTAATTTTAAGATATAATCAATTTTTTAGTTCATCAAATGATTTTACAATTTCTATTTAAAATTTATATATGTTCTCCCCTAATATCTTTATAAGGCGATCATATGTTTGAAGACATTAATTTTACAATTTCTATAATTCAGCTTGCTATTGGACTGGTCTCTTTAGCAGCTGCACTCATTCCAGTATTTTATTCCGTAACAAACAATCTAATTCCAGAAAAAAATAAATGGAAACCACAATTTAATATTTGGAATTCCTTTTTGTGTGAAAATAAAAATGTGAATGATTGTTTCGAAAAATTTGAGAATATTGAGAAAGAATCAAATTCTACAAATGGTTTATTTTTTGGCATATCTCTGTTTGTATCAATACTTGCAATTTCTCTAGGGGGATATATTAAGTTAATACTTTATTTTGAGAAACATACCAATGATGTAAAAGAAACGATGGCAACCGTATACTTGATTATTTTAATAGTGTTTTTGTTAATTACATTCTTAATTATGTTCGATTCCATATTTAAGATAAGTAAAATTAAAAATCAAGATAATCTGGAAAACACTAATAAATCAAATGATTTGATAATCGAAAATTATGCAGCAAAAAAGATAGATATTAGCTACAGGATGTGGATTCTGTTAGGTTTGATCGTGTCAAGTTTTTACATATTGTATTTAGCTGTTAAGCTTCCAAATTTGTTATTTAACTTGATATTTGTAATGTCATTTTTATTACTAATTGTTACAAATGCGCTCGTTATGATAATAGTTTATAGATTAAAAAAGTCCTATGAGAAAATTGTAAAGAATCATGTCAATAAAGAATGCTTTGAAACTTACCCATCTATAGCTATTGAAAGACAGGGTGAAGTAACAATTATAGGGAAAGTCGAAAATGTATTCGAAAATAATAAAGTAGTTATAATAACTGATGAGGGTAAAAAAATAATTAAATGGTCTTCCATAACATCCTTAAAAGAGGTAAAATGACCTCTCTTCACTTTTATTTCAATAATCCAGTAAATATTTCTCCAACCCTTCAAAAACCCCCAAATAATATCTTTCAGCGACTTCAGAATCAACCCCATTCTCATTTAACGCATGCCCCGAATTCTCAAAAACCCAAAACTCGTATTCATACCCATCAAGACTCTCAACCTTAGCCTTCATCCTCTCCGCATTACTAAAAGGCACCAACTCATCCTTAACCCCATACCCAAAAACAGTCGGTGCCGACCCTTCACCAATATAATAAATCGGCGACACTTTCAACAATTCCGGCGTATTCCCGCTTTTCATCTCCTCAAGAGTATAATTTGTGCCGGCGAGCTGATTAAAAACGCTCCAAAAGAAAACATCCGATCCTTTTGCAGCATACGGATTCTCAAAAAAGCCCGGATCCGACAAATCCGCGGGACCGACGCCCGACATCACAAAAGCCACCGGCACCGGCGATTCGCGTGAATAAGCGTAAAGCATGGCCAAATGACCGCCGGCGCTGTCGCCGCCGACCGCAATCTTGTCGGTGCGGATGTGATAATCGGCGCCGTTTTCATCGATGAATTTCATCACCAAATCAATGTCGTCCAAAATATCATAGCAGTCGACGTCGTCAGACAAATACCGGTAATTGATTGAAATCACGGCGTAGCCGTTGCTGTTCAAACCTTCAGCATAACCTTTCCCGTCTTCTTTGCTGCCCGTCGACCAGCCGCCGCCGTGGATATACAAAAACGCGGGAACGTCGGCGGTCATGTTTTCCGCCGAATCGGGCAAATAAATATCGAGCGTGTTTCTTGAATCCGGACCGTATTTGACGTCGGAATACGTTGCCGGATTGTTTGTGCCGGACATCAACAAAAGGACCGCGAGTAGAATAATGAAAACAAAGGCAACGGCGGCCAAAACAGCAATCGATTTCTTTTTCATGGAATTGTTTTTATTCACAAAGAATATAAAAATTGTCAGCATTTTTAGAATTTAGAAAAAGAAAAGAATATTTTTTCAAGAAGGGAAAATTATGGTGGAAAACAAAACAAGCGGCTGTTTCATTTGCGGAAAAGACATTCAATATTTCCCCGCCGCCAAATCAATGCCATGCGGAGTTTGCGGACAAAACTTTGAAACCGACGCCGCTTGCTTGGATGAACATTTTGTTTGCAACGACTGCCATGCTCAAAAAGGCCTCGCAACGATCACTTATTACGCACAAAACAGCCTCAGCAAAAACCCAATCAACATCTCAATTGAAATGATGAAATCTCCTTCCATCAACATGCACGGCCCCGAACACCACTTTTTAGTTCCGGCCGCACTCCTGACAGCCTATAAAAATGCCGGCGCAGACATCGATTTAAACGAAAGCCTGGCGGCGGCCAAACAGCGCGCCAAAAATGTGCCGGGCGGGATTTGCGGAATGTGGGGCAGCTGCGGCGCTGCCATCGGCACCGGCATTTTTGTAAGCGTTGCGACAAAAGCCACGCCGCTTTCCGAAAAAGAATGGCGTCTGGCGAATTTGATGACGTCCAAAAGCCTGAACGACATTTCCGAAAACGGCGGACCGCGTTGCTGCAAACGGGATTCTTGGCTCGCGATTCTTCAAGCCATCGATTTTGCCGATGAACATTTGGGCGTTCGCATGGAAAAACCGGAACGGATTCAATGCGAATTTCATGCGGAGAACAAGAACTGCCGGCAAGAAAAATGTCTGTTTTATTTGGGGTTTGTTTTGAATTCACGAGCGTAATTTTTACAAAATTAAGGGTGCATCTACAGTTTCTATTTTTAAATTTCAGTTTGCACCTGCAGTTGACTGTTTTAAGGTTGCAATTTGCACCTACAGTTGACTGTTTTAAGGTTGCAGTTTGCACCTACAGTTGACTGTTTTAAGGTTGCAGTTTGCACCGACTGTTTCCAACAATACAGTCTTTTCTTGTTCCGGTTTGTAACAACTGTTTTCCAACAATACAGTCTTTTTTTGTTCCGATTTTCAGCAACAGGTTCCAACAATACACATGAAATTTCCCTCAGTTTTACACATGTTGCTACTGTACCTAATCTTAATCGGAATCCGAGAAAATCAAACGCAAAGCGTTTGATTTTTCGGGATGGTTTGCACGAACCGAAAAATAAAAATTGACCACCGGGTTTTCAAAAAAGCAAAAACAAAAAAGAACGAACGTTTTTTCCACGACGCGCTGCAAAAAACCAACGCGATAACGCGCGCGCATGCCGCCCCCAAACCAAAAAAAAGCCGAAGAAATTAATTCTTCGGCAAACAAAAATAAATTTATTCAACTTTCTTCGGGCGTCCGCGCTTCTTCTTGGGTTCTTCGGCTTCGGCTTCAACTTCTGCCTCTTCCTCGAATGCCTCAAGTTCTTCCGCGATGTCTTCCAAAAGCTCGATTTCTTCCTCAATAATCTCCTCGGCTTCAATGATTTCTTCAATCAATTCTTCCTCGGCTTTCTTTTTGGGTTTGGCGGCCTTCGGCTTTGTTTCGCCCTTCTTTTTCATGTACGTCTTGCCCTTTTGCGGACCCGGCGCGTCGCTCAATTTTCTGGAAACCAAGCGGATGTCGCCCGTTCCCATCTTAATCGGCTGACCGACAATGACGTTTTCCGTCACACCGGCCAAATCGTCGACGTTGCCGCGCATACCGGCGTCAAGCAAGTGGTTCACCGTCACTTCGAAAGCGGCGCGTGCGAAAACACTGGCCTTCTCACCGGAAATACCGTGGCGGCCGATCTGTTTCACTTCACCGTCGCTCGTCATCAAATCAGCGACCAACATGATGTGGCGGATATCGACGTTCAAACCCTGCTCACGCAGCGTGTTCGTCGCTTCCGTAATAATCGCGTTTCTGGCGGCTTCGATGCCGAAAACCGAGTAGATTTCACTGACGTTGTTCGTCGTCGTCCGGCTCATATCGACGCCTTCGACTTGAATGACCTCGCTGAGCGCGGAACCTTCCGTGTACAAAACATACTCGTCGCTGTCGTTGCTCTTACGAATCACGACACGCTTAATGTCGTCGATTCCCTTGAGGGTGACGTCGTGAATCTTCTTGGCCAACTGGAGCAAGTCGCGGTAGCGCTGGTCCTTGGGCGTCAAGTCAATCTGAAGCGTGTTCTCATTGTCCTCAATGGTCGCGTCGGAAATCTTGTCCCGGAATAACTCGACGACGTTTTCGAAACGAATGTCGCGCCGCAGCATGTTCTTCTCATTGATGTTGATCACAATCTTCATCTGCGCCAAATCCGTCGTCACCGACGCAATCTGGCTGACTTTCGTCGCCTCAATGCTCCACGCCACCTTTTGAGCCTTGTCGCGGTCAAAAGCGAAATCCACATCGTCCTTAAGATCCCGGTCGTTGGTCAAATAAATCGTCATCGTCGGCGTGCTCGGAATCTTACGGGCGTCCACGATTTCAATCAAACGCGGCAAACCCAGCGTAACGTTAATTTCAGCCACACCGGCGTAGTGGAACGTTCTCATCGTCATCTGCGTACCCGGCTCACCAATCGACTGCGCCGCAACGACGCCGGCCGCGTCACACGGCTCAATCTTGGACAAATGGTAACCCTTCAGCACACGGTCGATGATTTCCGTCAATTGTTTTTCAGTGACGTCCGTCGCGATCGCGTCTTCCCGAACCGTATCAATGATATTTTTCGGAAGCGCAAGGCCGCAAACCATACCGTCAATTTTGTCGGCGGATAATTTTGCCATGTTCAGACCTCCTTTTTGGTCACGGCTCTGAAAATACGGTGGACCGCTTCCGCTTTAGCGAAGTCGCTTTTCGTCGGGTCAATACCGTCTTCACCATACATAAACTGAACAATCACGCCGCGCGTGTCCCGAACCGTCCAGTCGTGCTGAACTTCCAGATCCTGAAGCGCGTTCACAAGCCTGCGCTGGAGGTAACCGGACTGAGACGTACGAACGGCTGTGTCGACCAATCCTTCGCGGCCGCCGATGGCGTGGAAGAAGTATTCGGTCGGATTCAGACCGCTCTTGTAACTGGATTTCACGAACCCGTGCGCATGAGCGCCCAAGTCTTTCCTTTCAAAGTGCGGCAATGTGCGTTCACGGTAGCCTCTGTTGATACGGGCGCCACGAACGGCCTGCTGGCCGACACAAGCCGCCATCTGCGTGATGTTCAAAATCGAACCTCTCGCACCGGAGCGGGCCATCATCGCGGCCGGATTTTCCAGACCCATGTGGGCGTCTGCGATACGGCCGGACTTGTCACGGGCCTTACCGAGTTCCTGCATAATCCGCATTTCAATCGTTTCATCCAGCGTTCTTCCCGGGAGCGGTTCCAATTCTTCGGCTTCATACGCCTGAATCAATTTTTGAACCTCATTCTCAGCCGTGTTGAGCGCCATCGAAATCTGCGCTTTGGCTTCCGCCGGGATATCTTCGTCGGCAATACCGAAACTCAGACCCGTTCTCATGACCGCGCGAATCGCCAGTTTGGTCACATCGTCGACGAACTGAGCGCCGCGGGTGGTACCGTATTCTTTGATAATCGTGTCGAGAATCTTGCCTTTAAAGGCACCCATGGCCATTTCATCAATCGTTCCGGCCAAAAGCTCGCCGTCTTCGATAATGACGTACGCGTCATTCTTTTTGTCCTCTTCCATGTCTTTCGTACCGACTTCAGAGGAGAACGACACATTGAGCCCTTCCGGCAAAATCTGACTGAAAATCTGCTTGCCGGTCCAGTACGGGCTGCCGGCGGCGTCCATGCCGGCCGGAGCCGGAAGTTCACGGATGTCGGTCTTACGCAGCAAGTCGAGCGCATCGTCTTTGTTGATGCGGCCGGTCACCGGGTTGTCTTTTCGTGTCAATAGGAACATACCGGAAATGTGGTCGTGAATACCGCCCACAATCGGACCGCCGAAACGCGGGGACAAGATGTTTTCCTGAACCTGAAGCAAAATTTTCGCTTCGGCGCGGGCCTCTTCGGTTTGAAGAACGTGCATGTTCATTTCGTCACCGTCAAAGTCAGCGTTATACGGCGGGCAAACCGCCGGGTTCATACGGAACGTTTTACCGTCCAACACCTTGACGCTGTGCGCCATAATACTCATCTTGTGCAAAGACGGCTGACGGTTGAACAAAACAACGTCCCCGTCGCGCAAGTGGCGTTCGACAATCCAGCCGAATTCCAATTTCTCGCACAAATCTTCGGCGTTAATATCCGTAATTTTGATACGGCCGCCGTCGGAACGGATCACATAGTTCGCGCCCGGATAGTTTTCCTGTCCGCGGCGGATGTGCTCCTTTAAGAAATCAATGTTGCGTTCGGTCACATGTTCCGGAATGGTCAGAATGAGCGCAATCGGAAGCGGCACGCCGACTTCATTGATGCTCAAGTCCGGATCCGGTGAAATAACGGTACGGGCGGAGAAGTTGACACGTTTACCGGACAAACTGCCTCTGAAACGGCCTTCCTTTCCTTTGAGACGCTGGGAAAGCGTCTTGAGCGGACGTCCGGATCTGTGGCGGGCCGGCGGAATACCGGACACCGAGTTGTCAAAGAACGTGGTCACGTGGTACTGAAGCAGTTCCCACAAGTCCTCAATGATCAGCTGCGGGGCGCCTGCGTCACGGTTTTCTTGGAACCGCTGGTTGATTCTGATAATGTCGACCAGCTTGTGCGTCAAGTCGTCTTCACTGCGCTGACCGGATTCGAGCGTAATGGACGGTCTGACCGTTACCGGCGGCACCGGAAGAACGGTTAAAATCATCCATTCCGGCCGGGCGTTTTCCGGGTCCATGCCGATCACACGAATATCTTCATCCGGAATGTTTTCAAACCGGTCGCGGATTTCGGACGGCTGCAGACGGTCGCCGTTTTCAATGTATTCGGTCGGCTTTTCGAATTTGATTTCGCTTTGTTCGGCGTGACAGTACGGACATTCCTTGACTTTGCTGGCTTCTTTGTACACTTCGTTGATCAAATCGTCCGGCATGTGGCCGATATCTTCCAGCGATTTGAGGTACGCCAAATAATCTTCCTTTTTGTTTTCTTCAAGCAGGAGGCGGCTGCATTTACAGCAGACGGACCGGAGAAGTTTGCGGATCGTTTTGTTAAAACCGACGTGGATCACAGAAACCGCGAGTTCGATGTGGCCGAAGTGGCCCGGACATTCGCCGGCTTTGGAGTGGCAGGTTTTACATTTCAATCCCGGGTCAATCACACCGAGGCGGGTGTCCATGAGACCCATCTCGATCGGAAAACCGTCCTCATCATAAGTGTCGGCGGTAATCACGTTGGTGGCGCTCATCGCCCGGATTTCTTTGGGCGAGAGCAAACCGAATTTAATCGCGGAGATTCTTTTCGGGGTCTGTTGAATTCTTTTCGTCGGAATCATTATACCGCATCCTCAAGTTTTAATCTCGGGGCAACACCGAGAGATTTAATTTCGTCAAGCAGCAGCTTGAACGAGTAACTCATTTCGACAAGATAAATATCGGTATCCGCACCGCAGTTCGGGCAGACCGCGAGGTTTCTTTGCTTGTCGAATGTGGCAATCATACCGCAGTTGCTGCAAACAAACTCCTCGTCCTTGTCGGACTCTTCCAATAAACGTTCCTTCAAACACATGGCAGCGCCGTGTCCGACCAAAACGTCACGTTCCATTTCTCCGAAACGCAGACCGCCTTCACGGGCGCGTCCTTCCGTCGGCTGGCGGGTGAGCACCTGAACCGGACCGCGGGAACGGGCATGCATTTTAGAAGTGACCATGTGGTGCAGCTTCTGGTACAGAATGACGCCAACGAACACATCGGCCGGAATCATTTTTCCGGTCACGCCGTCGTAAAAGATTTCTTTGCCGGTGTGGGCGAATCCATGAGCAGCCAACGATTTTCGGAGTTTGTCTTCGTTGTCGCCGCCTTCGGCCGCCGCAAAAGCCGTCGCGTCAATCCGGCGTCCTTCAATGGCGCCGACTTTGCCGCCGATCATTTCGAGAACGTGTCCCACCGTCATACGGGAAGGAATGGCGTGCGGGTTAATCATCAAATCGGGAGAAAGACCCGCTTCCGAAAACGGCATGTCGGCGATGTTGACTTTCAAACCGATGACGCCTTTCTGTCCGTGACGGGATGCGAATTTGTCGCCGATGTCCGGAATGCGTTCGTCGCGCACTTTCACTTTGGCGAGACGGGAACCGTTGATGGATTCCGTTAAAATAACGGTATCGACAACACCTTTTTCATTAGACCGCATCGTGACTGAACTCTCACGGCGCTGGTGTCCAAATCCGGCGTCAAGACCCGCGTTTTCTTCCAAGAATCTCGGCGGGCTGGTTTTGCCGATTAAAACGGCGTTCGGGGAGGCGTAGGTTTCCGGATTCACGAGACCGTCTTCGTCGAGTTCCGTGTATGCTTCGGGGCTCCGGGCGCCGCGGTATTCCGAGTCCGGAATTTCGAATTTGTCTTCTTGTCCGCCCGGATAGCGGCGTTCTTCGCCTTCAAACGTGCGGATGAAGTGGCTGCGTCCGAGACCGCGTTCGATGGATCCTTTGTTGAACACGAGCGCGTCTTCAATGTTGTAGCCTTCGTAAGACAAAATGGCGACCACGAAGTTTTGACCGGCCGGCCGTTCGTCAAAGCCGATGGACTCGCAGGTTTGCGTGTAAGTCATGGCTTTTTGCGGGTAGTGCAGAATGTTCGCGCGGGTGTCCGGGCGCAATTTGTGGTTGGCGGAGGACACGCCGATACACTGCTTAATCATCGCGGCGCCCATGGTACATCTCGGAGCTGCGTTGTGTTCCGGATACGGAATCATACCGGTACAGATACCCAAAATCAAGTCCGGAGACAGTTCCAAGTGGGTGTGCTTGGGCGTCAGGTCGCGTTCCCGGATACCGATGTAGGTGTTTTCTTCTTCTTCGGCGTCCAAGTATTCGACAAATCCCATGTTGATGAGGTCGTCAAAACTCATTTCACCGTTCTTTAATTTTTCAACGTGTTCGTTGGTCACGAGCGTTTTGCCGTTTTCAACCACCAAGAGCGGGCGCCGGGCGCGTCCGATATCGGTAGAAATAATCACTTCTTTGGTGTGTTCTAAAAAGGCGACGTTGACCTGTTTGGAGCAGCGTCCCTCGCGGCGGGCGTCGCGGATGTTGGACACAAGCGCTTCAGGGTCTTCGTGCGTGCCGACCAATTCGCCGTCTAAGAAAATTTTTGCTTTAATCATTCGTCCATTCCCCCATCGTAATCCATGCTGCCCAAGTAGTCGTCGACATCGTCGGCCGGGCGTGAGGTGGATCCGTGTTCATCATCGCTGAAGTCTTCCGGTTTTTTAGCGCCGGTTTTTTCTTCAAATTCGCTTTCAAATTCTTCCTTTTCACGGTCGTCGTATTTCACTTCCACGACTTCCGGCTGAATAAACTGGAATTTCTCAACGCCCAAGCTGTAAAGCATTTGCTTGATGGGCTCGACGTCGTCGGTGCCGGTGGACAATTCCACCATTTCGGCAAAGTTCTTCACGAGACCGCAGTTGGGTCCTTCGGGTGTTTCCGAGGGGCAAAGCCGTCCCCACTGGGTCGGGTGCAAGTCACGGGCTTCGAAGTGCGGCTGTGCACGGGAAAGCGGGGAAATCACACGGCGTAAGTGGGATAATGTGGAAATGTGGTCGTTGCGGTCCAACAGCTGGGAAACTCCCGTGCGTCCGCCGACCCAGTTTCCGGTCGCCAGCGGGTGCTGGAGCCGGTCGGTCAAAACATCGGCGCGGACGATGGTGGCCACGTTGAGCTCACGGTTTCTCATGTTGGCGCGTTCCAACTGGTATTTAATGTCGCGGGAAAGCCGGTTGAAAGAGACGCGGAAAAGGTCTTCCATCAAGTCGCCGGCGAGTTTCAGCCGTTTGTTCGAGTAGTGGTCTTTGTCGTCTTCGTTTCTTTTGCCGAGCGCGAGTTCAAAACAGGATTCGGCCATGCGGGCCAAGAAGTTCGCCTTTGAAATGCGGTCTTCGGGCCGGTCTCCCAGGTGCGGAAGGAGGTAGCGGTCGAGAACATAGTTGGCGCGTTTGATTTGATATTCACGGGCTTGTCCGGCGGCAACGCGCATACCGATTTTTTCAATAGCGGCTTGCATTGTGTCGACTTCGGACTCGTCCAAGTTCTCCAGCATAAACTTCACAATTTCCGGGTCGCTGGAAACAGCTGTCACAATGTCCTGGTCGGTTACAATACCGAGCGCGCGGATCAAGGTGATAAAGTTCAGGCGTCCGGTGATGGACGGGAAGGAGACTTCCAATAAGGATTTGCGGCCGCGTTCAACGACGACCAAGGCGCGGTATCCTTTCTTTTGAGAGAAAACCTTCGCAACTTCGATTTTGTCGCCGTAGCGCTCGCCGTATTCGGTTAAAATCTTGTTCGGCGCCAAGTCTTCGAGCGTCATCACGACGCGCTCGGTTCCGCCGACGATAAAGTAGCCGCCGCAGTCCAACGGATCTTCGCCGTGTTTGATTTTCTCTTCGTCGGTCATGTTGATTAAGTTGCAGACTTTGGATTTGAGCATGATCGGGAGCTGTCCGATGTTGGCTTCGACCGGTTCGTCGTAGTTTTCAACGCCGTCGCGGATCACCGTCATTTGAAGGAAAAGGGGTGCGGAATAAGACAAGTTTCTCAGGCGGCCCTCGTTCGGATAGAGGGTTTCCGTCGCGCCGTCGGCTTCTTTCACTTTGGGCGTTTCCACACGGATTTTACCGAGTTTGAGGTAGGTTCCTTCAATATCGGTTTCAATAATTTTCTGCTCATCGATGATTTTTTGAAGTCCTGAATCTAAGAACTTGTTAAATGAATCGATATGATGCTGGACAATTTTCTCCTGGGTGAAATAATATTTCGCCAAGGTTCGCGTATCTAATGTAATAGTGAGCACCTTCTTTGATTTTTAGATAGTCTTCCCAAGCCTTTTTTCAAAGCTTAAGAGGGGGTCAATGTCGATACAGTTTTTTGATTTTTATCAAGGATTTGATAAACGTAAACGGTTGTGTGAATATTGCGTTATTTTGTAACCGATTGAATCGGTTTTTTGATTGAAATTTTGTTCAGGATTACAATCATATGACCTGAGTTCTGGGGCGTGTGTGCGCGATGATCGCTGCGGGTTGCCCGGACGTCCGAATCGGACCTATGTTCAATAATGTTGTCACGGCGTGTTTTTTGTCAAATGTCGTTTTGAATGCCGTAAAAATCGGTTTGTTTTTGGTTTGCCGGAACGTGACGCTTTCCAATAAAAAAGATGTGTAAACATTTTCAACTCCCCGTAACGCGGCGCCGTGACCGGCTGCCGATTCGCAAATCTGAGGCGTTGTTTTCTGAAAGGCAATCATTTTGTGTCCGAATAAGCAAAATTTTGAAAAATATCAAACAGGGATATCAAATGTGGATATCAAACGTGAAACCGTTTAAACAAAACGCGTCAAAATCAGTCCGTCAAAAAGTGAGACGCATAACCGGTTTGCTTTTTAAAAAACATCTTCAGAACGTTTCAAAAAGGGAAGCAAAAGGCGGTTCGTGGGTTTCGGATTTGAGGAGCGGTTTTAGCGGTGTGTTTATTCGATGACGTCGATGACGAGGCGGTAGTAAAAGGCCTCTGTCGCTGTTTGGCTTTTTCTGGTAATTTTGACGACCTCGCCGAGCTTGGCCCCGATTTCGTTGACGATCGGGTCATCCACTCGGATTTTGGGCAACTGCTCTTTTTCGATGGAATATTTTAAAAGCAATTCGGCCACCTCGTCGTCGCCAATGATCTCGTGATATGGGACCGAGTCATGATCAAGCAGTTTAAACTTTGTCAAATCGTTCTCCTCCCGGAAAATGTTATTGCGCATGCCGATTCAAAATGAGATAGACGCTGATTTTTACTCAAATATTGCAAAAATTCGCGAGGATTCCATCTTACGTGTCAAACATGTCAAAAAAATGGCGGGCCCATAGGGATTTGAACCCTAGGCCGACTGGTTAAAAGCCAGTCGCTCTTCCTGGCTGAGCTATGGGCCCCGATTGGTTGTAATTGTTGTTCTGAAGTAGAACCTACAAACATATTTGTCGTATTTATACGTTTTGGCTTGGCGGGAATTTGACGGGATTTTTGACTGATGAGATATATATAGAACGACAAACAAATCCCAAAAAATGTCTCAAAAATGGGAACTTATATAATGCATCACTGAAGTTTAGACACGTTTTTACCATTCATTTTCGTAACAAATCAAAATTATTTTCAAATCAATAAATCTCATTTAATAATCTATTTTCAAATTCAGTCGTGATGAAAAATGCCTTTTAAAATATTAGAAAAAGAAGAGTTGGCCACCGGCGTCTTTAAGATGGTCATTGAGGCGTCCGACGTCGCCAAAGCCGCCCGCGCCGGCCAATTTGTGATGGTCCGGACGTTTGCGGACAGCGAACGGATTCCGCTTACCATTGCGGATTATGACGCCAAAGCCGGAACCGTCACCATGGCCGTTCAGGCTCTGGGCAAAGGAACCAAAGAATTAACAAAGCTGATTCCCGACGACAGCATCGCCGACTTTGTCGGCCCCCTCGGAACGCCGGCCGACGTGAAAAAGATCGGTACGGTTATTTTGGTCGGCGGCGGCGTCGGTATCGCGCCGGTTTACCCGCAAATCCGGGCGTACAAGGAAGCCGGCAACCGTGTGATTTCGATCATCGGCGCCCGAAATGAAGGGCTTTTGATGATGGAAAAAGAATTCGCGGCGGAAAGCGATGAATTTTATGTGACGACGGACGACGGTTCCAAAGGCCACCACGGCTTTGTCACCGATATTGTCAAACAATTGCTGGACAAGGAACGTGCCGGTGAATACGACGGTCCGAAAATCGGACGTGTGGTTGTGATCGGTCCCCCGATTCTGATGAAAGTCGCCACCAACATGATGGCCGCTTATCCGGACGTGGAGATTATTGTCAGCATCAACTCGATGATGGTGGACGGCACCGGCATGTGCGGCGGCTGCCGTGTGATTGTGGGCGGCGTTCCCAAGTTTGCTTGCGTCGACGGCCCTGAATTTGACGGCCGCCTGGTGGATTTTGATACCGTCATGAACCGGCTGATGATTTACAAGAAAGAAGAAATGGACGCCTCAAAAAAATATGATGAGGAATGTGAAGGCGGCGTTTGCTCGAAATTGTAATCGGGAAATTGAAAAATAAAATTAAAGGTTATAAAATGTCAATTATCAAAAGATCTGAGCGAACCGGCCGCGTGGCAATGCCGGAACAGCCGGCTAAAGTCCGCCGGAATAATTTTGACGAGGTTGCTCTCGGGTATACGGCTGCCGAAGCGGTCGCCGAAGCGTCCCGCTGTATCCAATGCCGGGTGCCGCGCTGTGTGGAAGGCTGTCCGGTCAATGTGAACATTCCGCAGTTTATCAAATTCATTGCGGGCGGCAATCCTGAAGGCGCCGCCGAAAAACTGTTTGAAACAAACATGCTGCCCTCCATTTGCGGACGGGTTTGCCCGCAGGAAACCCAATGCGAGGAATTGTGCGTTCTCGGCAAAAAAGGCGAACCGATTGCGATCGGCCGTCTGGAAAGATATGCGGCGGATTCGATGCGTTCCGTCGGCGGCCGCAGCTGCAAAATCGGCGACGGAACGGCAATGCAAACAGGCGAAACCGGCGCCGGATGTACTTGTCCGCCGACCGGAAAGAATGTCGCTGTGATTGGTTCCGGACCGGCCGGTCTCACTGCGGCGGCCGATTTGGCCAAAATGGGACACAAAGTCACCATTTTTGAATCACTCCACTTGCCGGGCGGCGTTTTGACCTACGGCATTCCGAGTTTCAGATTGCCCAAGGACATTGTCAAAGCCGAAATCGATGACGTTCTGGCTCTGGGCGTCGACCTGAAAACAGATTACGTCATCGGCCGGATTAAAACCTTGGACGAGATCGCCGGCGAATTTGACGCCGTCTTTTTGGGAACCGGCGCCGGTTTGCCGAATTTCATGGGTATTGAAGGCGAAAACTTAAACGGTGTTTATTCCGCGAACGAATTTTTGACGCGCGTCAACTTGATGAAAGCGTATCAAGACGGCTCCAACACGATGATTAAAAAAGGCAAACATGTTGTCGTGGTCGGCGGCGGCAACGTTGCGATGGACGCAGCGCGCTCGGCCCTTCGTTTGGGCGCCGACAAAGTGACGGTTGTTTACCGGCGCAGCGACGCGGAACTGCCGGCCCGCCGGGAAGAAATCGAGCACGCGAAGCACGAAGGCATTGACTTCTGTTTGCTGGCTAATCCGACCAAAATTATCGGCGAGTACGGCGACGGAACGCCTCAAAACCGCCGCTTTGACGTGAAAGCTGTCGAATGCATCAGAATGGAACTCGGCGCGCCGGACGCTTCCGGACGCAGAAGCCCGGTACCGGTCAGCGGTTCCGAGTTTGTGATGGACGCCGATGTGGTCATTATTGCAATCGGCACATCGCCGAACCCGCTCATTTACAGAGGCGCGAGCGGTGTGGACCAAACAAAACGCGGGACCGTTGTCGTCAACGACAGACTCCAAACCACCAAAGACAATGTGTTTGCGGGCGGCGACGTCGTGACCGGCGCGGCAACTGTGATTTCCGCCATGGGCGCCGGAAAGAAGGCGGCCAAAGAAATCGATGAATTTTTGAAAAACAAGTAATTATTGAATGAAATTTCATTCAATAATTATTAAACAACAACCAGGGTACAATTTGTACCCTGGTTGAAATATAATTCTGATTGCAAAATTAGAAAAAAATGATTTTTAAAAAATAATTCTAACTAAAATATTTTTGTATCAACCGGGGACAATTTGTCCCCCGATTGAATATGAGATTTTAAGTATCAAACACAAATCTCATTTTTTTAGCTCAATATTTTTCAATTTAACAAACGTCCGAACCCGGTTTTAAATCTTGGTCCGGCATCAAAAGAGACACTTTTCCGTCGCCATCGTCGGCCGCCAGAATCATGCCCTGGGATTGAACGCCGCACAGTTTCGCCGGTTTTAAGTTCATGACGACGCAGACAATTTTGCCGACCAGCTGGTCGATTTCATAGTAGGCGCGGATGCCGGAAACAATCTGGCGCGGGTTTTCTTCGCCGACGTCCACCATGATTTTGTATAATTTGGTGGATTTTTCAATCGTTTCGGCGGAAAGAATCTTTCCGACTTTGATTTGTGTTTTGAAGAAATCGTCGATTGAAATTTCTGCAGGCGCTGCGTTTGCTGTTTCGTCTTTGGAATCCATTTTTTTGCTTCCGTCTTTTTGATTATTTTGATTGGTTTGACCGGACTTGCTGTCCGTTTTGTTTTCTTTCTTCTTTTCGTCCTTGGCGGCCGGTTTTTCTTCCCGTTTGAGTCCGGCTTTTTCAAGCGCGGCGGTCACGCGGTCGTTGGCGATTTGTTCCATTTCGGCAATCTTGTCGTCTTCCAGTTTGTCAAACAAAATGGCAGGCTGAGCGATTTTTGTTTTCGGAACGAGCGGCACAAGCGCTTCTGCGTAGCCGGCGTCGGCGATATTGCCGGAAAATCCGAGCTGCGTCCAAGCCTCCTGCATTTTAATAGGCGTCACCGGTTCGAATAAAACGGCAACGGCCTTGACCAATTGCAGGCAGTTGTAGACGACGTTGCCGCACTTTTCTTTGTCGGTTTTAATCATCGCCCACGGCTCGTTGGATTGGAAATACGTGTTGGCGTAAGAGGCGAGTTCCATCACAGTGTCGGTGTATTTTTTAAATTCATATTCGTCAAGCGCGGCAATGGACGCGGCGGTTGTTTCTCGAATTTTTTCCAAAATATTTGGATCGACCGTTCCGTTCGGGATTTCGCCGAAATTCTTGAACGCGAACAGGAGCGTCCGGTAGAACAAGTTGCCGAGAACGGCCACGAGTTCGGCGTTGATTTTTTCCTGCATCATTTTCCAGGAATAGTTGAGCTCTTTGGTGTGGGATGTGTAGCTGGACAAATAATAACGCAGCAGGTCGGGATGGAATCCGTGTTTTAAGTAATCGTCGCCGACCCAAACCACATAACCGCGGCTTTTGGAGAATTTACGGTCTTCAATTTTAACCATGCCGGACGCGACCACGTCGGTCGGCAGGGAATAGCCGGAGCCTTTGAGCATGGCCGGCCAGAAAATGCAGTGGTGGTAGACAATGTCGCCGCCGATAAAGTGAACGATATCGGAATCCGTGTTGACAGCGGCGCCGGACGTTGCGGACGCGTTTTGCCAGAACCGTTTCCAGGCGTCGGGCTGCCCGGTTTTTTTGGCCCACTCTTCCGTAAAGGCGATGTAGCCGATCGGGGCGTCCACCCAAACGTAGACGACCAAATCTTCTTTTCCCGGGAATCGGACGCCCCAGTCCAGATTTCGGGTGATACACCAGTCTTCCAGACCTTGCGTGACCCAGCCTTTGGCGTAATTGACGGCGTTGTCGGTGCCGCGCAGGGTTTCTAAGTATTCTTTGAGGAAGCCGTCGAATTCCGTCAGTTTAAAGAAATAATGCTCTTGTTTACGGTATTCCGCAGGGTTTTTACAGACCGTGCAGCGGGGCTCGATGAGTTCGCCGGGCTCGAGCGGTTTGCCGCAGCCTTGATCGCATTCGTCGCCGCGGGCGATGGCGGAACAGTGCGGGCAGGTGCCTTCGACGTACCGGTCCGGCAGGAAACGGTCGCAGGATGGGCAGTAAGCGATTTCAATCGTTTTCGGATAAACGTAGCCGTTGTCCATCAATTTTTGAACGATATCTTTTGTCCGGTTGTGGTTTTCGGCGTCGTCGGTTGTCCCGAATGCGTCAAAGCGGACGCCCATTTTGGTGAAGATGTCTAAAAAGTGGTCGTGGTAAATCGTCACGAGTTCTTTGGGCGTCATTTTTTCCTGTTCGGCGTTGACGACGACGGGCGTCCCGTGCGTGTCGGAGCCGCAAATAAAGACGACGTCCCGTCCTTGTTTTCGTTGAGAACGGACATAGATGTCCGCCGGAACATAAGTCCGTAAGTGACCGATGTGCGCCATTCCGTTCGCATACGGAAGACCGCACGTCACAATCATGGGTTTATTTTGCGTCATAAAATCATCCTGAATTTTAATTTTGAAATTGATGAATTGTAATGAGAATGACAAGTGATGTTTTTCTTGAATTATAAAATTTTGCGTGGAAAACAAAAACCGACAATGAAAATGAAGAAAAGTGGGAGGAGATAAAATGGAAATGACACGAAAAGGATGTGGAAATGATGTGAAAATGAAGGGAAATGATGGAAATGATGTGAAAATAAAAACAGATAGGAGCGCGGACGAACCATAAATTTATAACATAAGCCTTCAATTTGAGTGGGTATTTGGAAATATATTAAGTGAGAAGACATATATTTATAAAAATGTTTAAATAAATAATAATCGTTTATAGTGTATTATTTTTGAAGATTCCTTTTCACTTTCTTTCAATATCCGGGAGGATTAATTTGAATCAAGATACCCCTAAAAATGAACCGCACCCGTCAAGGTCCGGTTACCGCCCGTATTACAGTTACGGGTCGGAAATGAAATCAGAAGAGGCGCCTTTGCCGGCTCCCCCTTCGCCGTCAAAACCGGCGGCGCAAACATCCGCATCCACACCGGCACCATCGCCGGCAGCCGTCAGTAAACCGGCAGCAGTCCAGGCCGCATCCGCCAAGCAGCCCGAAAAACAGAGTTGGTGGCGGAAAAACCCGGTTTTGGTCATTTTAATTCTGGTTATCGCCGTCGGATTCTTGGCGGTTATTTACGCCGGAACAGCGTCAACCACCGGCGGATTTTCCGGCAACAAAATCGCGGTCATCAACATTCACGGCACGATGGCGACCGGCGAATTGCCGTACGGCTCCGGTTACGCCGGCTCCGACACCATTTGCGGTTATATCCGCCAGGCAGCCAACGACAAAAGCGTGAAAGCGATCGTTCTTCGAGTCAACAGCCCCGGCGGCAGTCCGGCTTGTGCCCAGGAAATTGTTGAAGAAATCAACCGCGCCCAAGAAATGGGAACGCCTGTCGTCGTTTCGATGGGCGACGTCGCCGCAAGCGCCGCTTATTACGTGGCTGCACAATCCGATTACATTTACGCCGATTCCGGCACCACGACCGGATCGATCGGCGTCATCAACACGCACGTCGATTATTCCGAAGCGTACGCCAAAGAAGGCATCAACGTCGAAGTGATCAAAAGCGGCGAGATGAAAGACATCGGCGCCAGCTGGCGGCCGTACACGACCAAGGAAAAAATCTACATGCAAGGCATCATCGACGAGCAGTATGAGGTTTTCGTCAACGACATCGCTGACGGCCGCAACATGTCGGTCGCCGACGTCAAGAATTTGTCAGACGGCAGACCGTACACCGGTCAAACCGCCATGGAGCTTGGACTTGTAGATGAGCTCGGCAACTTCTACGACGCCGTCGACAAAGCCCAAGAGCTGGCCGGCGTAAGCGGCGCCACGGTTTATTATATGGATTCGTTGTCGCTGTCATCCATTTTGTTCTCTTCGGAAGCGTCCGGCAATTTGTCCACCGCCGAAACGGCCGCGTTCGTTTATGACCGGCTTCTGTCCCCGCAGCGCGAAAACCCGTACCAATTGATGGCTTCAATTTAATTGAAGCCTTTTCTTTTTTTGTTTTGTGGATTTGTTCTTTTTTTGTTTTTTTGGCGGGTGCGCCGTGCGCGCGCGTTATGGCGACACATTTTATTTTTGCGTTTTTGAAACCGGCGGGTCATTTTTATTTTGATGCTATGAAAGCCATCCGAACACATTTTGAAGATATCAAGCAAGCCATCCGAACACATTTTGAAGATGTCAAGCAAGCCATCCCGAAAAATCAAACGCGATAGCGTTTGATTTTCTCGGAATCCGATGAATAAGATAGGATACAGTGACAGCAGATGCAATCGGAACAGTCAACAGCAGGTGCAAATTGGAGCAAGGAAACATCTGTATTGTTGGAAACAGCAGATGCAAATTGAAATCTAAAAACAGTAAATACAATCTGTACCGTAAACAGCTGGTGCGACCTGAATTTTAAATTAGAATGTACCTGCTGATCGGAATCCGCAAAATACAGACGCAAAGCGTCTGATTTTGCGGGTTGGTTTGCATGAAGCAAAATAAAAAAGGAAACGCTGTTTCTTTAAAATGAACAGCAATCACAGGGCTTTGCCGGCCGGATAATGCCGATCACGCCGCAATCGCAGGATTTGACGCATTCCGAACAGTTCATCGGACAAAGCTCCGGATTTGAAATTTTCGGAACAAATGTTCCGTCCGGTTTATTTTCCTCTTGCTTTTGAAAAAGAAGTTGGTGCGGACACGCGGAAATACATTTTCCGCAATGTGCGCACTTTTCAAGTTTAAAGAACGGGAACCAATGGATTGCCATATTATCTTCTGTTTTTGTGATTCGTCTGTTATTTTATTCACTTGTTGGCGACGATCGGCGCCGGCGTTGTGCTGTTGCCGGTTGTGTTGTTGGCGCCATCAATATTGACGGCGTCGGCAATGCTGCGAATCAAGGTGTCGTCCGCGATATTTCCGTCCACAATGATCAAAAGGTTGTCTTGGGGCCAGAAATACATATAACGGAAGTTTCCGGGCGCTAAGATGTATTTGGACACTTTGGTCGCGCGGTTGCCGTTGATATCGACGGTTGACAATCCTTCTTCGGACTGGTATTTGTCAACATACGCTTTTCGGATTTCGTCCGCGCCGACGTTGCCGGCCGTTTCAAACTGGTAAACCGTCACATAAACGTTTCCGCCGTCTTTGTGCTGGTACGTGCCCTGGTAGCCCGGAAGCGTGCGGTTTTTGAAATATTCATCGGCGTCAACCAGTCGAATCGCCATCAAGGAAAAGCCGGCCGGCAATTTGGTGACATTCACCATTTCCGGCGTCACCGTTCTTTGGTTGGCGGGCGCCACCAAAAACAAAAGTCCCGGATTTTTTGAGACTTGCGGATTGTGCGCGTAAACGTATTTTCCGGCGGAAGAATTGGATGAGTTGGCTGACGTTGTGGTTGTAGTTGTGGTTGTGGTTGTGGTTGTGGCTGCGGCGGCCATGACCGGAACGGCCAAAGCGGCGAAAACAGAGAGAACGAGAACGGATAACATGATCCATGAGGTTAATTTTCGAGAGGAGAAACGCATAAATTCACCACATCCACATGCTTTTGTTTGAATAAAAATATTTCCGAAGCATAAAAATACAGAATCAAAGAGAAAAGGTCAGGCTTTAGGGGATTTATAATAAAACAACGCTGTAACGCGCGCGGACGGCGCGCAGAATAAAAAACAAAATGAAAACAAAAGATGACAGAAAACAAAGAAAACAAGAATCAAAAAACAAAGAAAAGAAAAACGAAAAAAGAATATGAAAAGAAAGAAAAAAGAGAACAAAAGCAGATGCTTTTGTTTTCAATCAATTTATTCTTCAACCAAAATGCCGTTGATAACGCCATCTTGTCCCGGGCGGCTTGTGATTTTGACAAGTCCTTTGTCGGTTTTCAGGATGGTGCCTTTGGTCATGATGTTTCTTCTGATGTAGTGTTTGTTGGCCGGGTTTCCGGTCACGTTTTGTGCGGTTGCGCGGACGGTTTTGCCGGTTTTTTTGTCGGTCACGTTCACGAATTGCTCGCTGAGTAATCTGACTTTTCTGTTGCCGCCACGGGTGGAGACATTTTTGCTCTTGCTCGGACCGATGCGGGTTTCTGCGGGTTCGCGGCCGATTTCAAACTTTCTTTTGCTTCTGCCGGCAATTTTTTTACCGCCGGTATAAGTTCTTTTAGATGCACCTTGCCATCTCATGATAAATCCTCTTGACAGTGTTTTAATAATGTATAGACGTATCTTATGTGATTTTGTTTCATTTAATAAGCCGTTAAACGAAACGATCAAACATGGCTTCTTGTGAGAGTTCTGAAGAACCATGCGATGAGAGTAATGAATAATGTGAATCGAGAACCGATAAAAGATCAAATTCTTTGATTCGCCGTTATAGACATACCACTACGAATAAAACCATATATGAACCTTGCGATGAAAAGCCGAAAGAGAACAGAAACAGACTTCTGAAAAAAGAACAAACTTTCAAAAAAAAAAGAACAAAAAAAAGAAAAACGAACAAAAAAAAACGAACAAAAATGAAGAAAATTGAAAAAAAATTGAAGAAAATTTTCATCAATTAATGAAAAAAGAAAGTTGAGTTTACCCGAGACGGGTAATTCTCATCATCGCTCGAACCGGAACGCCTTCGATTTCTTCAAAACCGACTTTGTCCACGAGAACGGCGACGGCAATCGGCCGGCCGCCGGCGGCGCGCAGCTGCGCAATCACGTCGGTGACGGTGTTGCCGGTGGTGATGACATCGTCGACGATGATACAGTTCTTGCCGCGGATGTCGGAGAAGTTGCGGGAGAACGTTCCTTTGGCGCCGCCCAATTCGTCTTTTTGGATTTTGCCTTTCTTGGAATAATAAACGGAAAACTCGGATTCCATTTCATTGGCCATAAAGCTGGCAACCGGAACGCCGCTGGAGGAAACGCCGATCACAACGTCGATGTATTCCTTTTGGTTGGCGGCTTCAATCATGACCATGTCGCACAAAATTTGAGCCGTGCAGCGGAGACGGGTTGCGTTTTGACCGAGATTGCTCCAGTTGACGGACACGTCTTTGGGAATAATTCCGTCGGCCGCCGGTTTTTTGTTGGTCAAGAGCCAAACGACGGTTTCGGTGGAAATGTTTAACTCGTCCGCGATTTGACCGGTTGTCATGCCGCTCTTTTGCAATTCGTCCGCTTTTTGAGATAATGCTTCGATATTTTTCATTTTGCCCTCTCCGGGGTTTTATAAAATAAAAATAAAATGATGATATTCCAATGAGTTCAACATTTATGTATTTATTCTTCATCAGACCATTTGTTTTCGAACGTCGGTCCGCACCGGATTCATTTTATTCTTTTTTATTCATCATCAAATTCCGTATCATATTCCTCAAATTCAAGCGTCGACGCGAAAAGAGAGGCAGAACCGGAAAGAGAATTGGGATTAGACCCGGTCGATTTGGAATTTTGCGGTTTCTTTTTCAGCTTCTTTTTCATCCGCTTTTTCAGCGGCGAGCCGCAAACCGGACAGTCGTCGCCGTCTTTGAAATATTTAAAACAGCCGGTACATTGCTTTTGCCAAATGATGTTATCTTTGATGATGCGCTGCGCCACCGGCAAAACCGTGATGTCAAGCCGGACGGCAATGTTTTGAACCGCAAAATCGTCTGTGATAAGAACAGCTTTATCTTTGTATTCCAAAGCCTTCGCCAAGACTTCCAGATCGGTCCGGGATAATTCATTGATGTCACGCGTCCATTCCGCATGCTTTTTAATTTCATCCAGAAAAGATTTGTCGACCGCCTCGATCCGAAGCCCTTCGGCTTTGGCGATATCGAACCTCAAAAGAGCGTCTTCGCTTTTGATTTCGGATTCGACGCTCGGAATGGAAATCATATTGGAATACGGAATATTGCAATTCCCCATAATGAAAACGGCCGAATCGGCGACGTAAAACGGCGCCGATTCAGCCGGAAGTTGATGTTCCGTCATTTTATTCCAAATATTCAATGTCCATGTGGCCCATTTTTTTGACCAGGCTTTTGGAGATCATGCCGTTTTCCATCCAAACGGTGTTCATGACCAGCGTCGGCACAAAACAGGTCGGGGTCAATGTGCAAGCTTTTCTTTTTTCTTCCAGCGTTTTGTTTTGAATATCCATGATGTCTTCCATCGGGATGACGAAATCCGTCCCCCACTTTTGGATTTTCGGACAAGTCGTTTCAATGACGACATGTGTTTCCATGCCGTTGATTTCAGCTGTGACGACGTTTGTGTGTCCGCAAATGGTTGCCATTTTTAATGTCGACATATTTTCACCTTGAATTTGTCAATTGTAACTTTGTTGTATAATCCGTATTTTATTTGTATACTGTAATTTATAATCTATTTACCAACCACACAGTTATTGGAATTTAAACCATAAATTTCTTGTCAATATTCTTAAACTCGATTTTGTCGTTTTCATTTTCATTTCTCAAGGCTTCCAGATTCTTCTTTTCCCCCCGGAGAATTGACAGGTTTTTCGCAAATTCGAGATCTTCTTCATCGGGCTCGACGGGTTCAGATTCAGCATCGAGTTCGGATTCAGATTCAGAAACGACAGGTTCCGGCGCGGTTTTTTCGACATAAAATTTATCTTCAACGACTGATTTCTCTCCGATGACCGGCATTTCTTCGGCATCCAATGGTTTTTCAACCGCCCGTTCCATTTTTTCCCGGAGTTCTTGGTCTTCGCGTTTTATTTTTTCGTTCCGCTCCAAAAGCCATTTCTCATGCGCCTGATTTCGCGCTTCATCTTCCTTTTTCGTTTGAACGCGTTCTTTGAGTTCCAAGTCTTCCAATTGGTTTTTCTTTTCCCGGTCGGACAGCCACATCTCGTAGGATTGCGCGCGCTTCTTCGCCGCCGTCTTCTTTTGAAGGTCAGCATCATTTTGCCGGATTTTTAAATCGCGCTCCGCCATCCATTTCTCATACCGAACCTCCATCTTTGCTTTCTTTTGCTTCTCGGCAACGGACTTTTTGAGATCAGCGTCGCACTTTTGATTGACAAGTTCCCGTTCAGCCAACCAAGCGTCATGTTTTGCCGCCAGTTTTGCTTTCTTTTGTTTGTCGGCAACGGATTTTTTGAGTTCGGCATCGCATCTTTGATTTTCAAGTTCCCGCTCTGCCAGCCATTTCTCATATTTTTCCGCCTGCGCTGCTTTCTTTTGCTTGTCGCAAACGGATTTTTTCAGATCGGCGTCGCACTTTTGATTTTTCAGTTCCCGTTCGGCCAGCCAATTGCTGTACTTTTCTGCCAACACCGCTTTCTTTTGTTTTTCCGATACGGATTTTCTGAGTTCAGCGTCACATTTTTGATTGACAAGTTCCCGCTCCGCCAACCAGATTCCGTATTTTTCAGCGTTTCGGGCATTTCGCTCGGCAATCTTTTCATTTTTCTGCCGGTCGCAGACAGACCGTTTCATTTCAGCGTCGGCTGCGGCGTTTCTTTGCTCACGTTCCGCCATCCATTTGTTGTATTTTTCAACTTGTGCGGCTTTCTTCTGTTTTTCCAAAACAGACTTTTTCAGCTCAGCGTCGCACTTTTGATTTTTCAAGTCGCGTTCTGTCAGCCATTTTTCATACTTTTCAGCCTGCACGGCGTTCTTTTGTTTTTCCAAAACAGATTTTTTGAGTTCAGCGTCGCACTTTTGATTTTTCAAATCGCGTTCTGCCAACCATTTCTCATACTTTTCAGCCTGGGCCGCTTTTTTCTGTTTTTCGCAGACGCATTTTTTGAGTTCAGCGTCTTCTTTTTGAATTCTGACTTCCCGCTCAAAAACCCAGAATTCATAAGCCATCGCGCGCTTCTTTGCGGCGGTTTTTTGTGTTAAATCGTCATTTTCCCGTTGGATTTTGGCATTGCGCTCAGCCATCCATTTATCATATTTTTCAGCTTGCGCGGATTTCTTTTGTTTTTCACAAACAGATTTTTTCAGCTCAGCGTCACACTTTTGGATATTCAGTTGCCGTTGCGCCAACCATTCGTCATAACGCGCCGCCCGAACTTTTGCGTCTTCTGCCTTTCTTTTTTCTTCGGCCGCTTTTAATTCTTCCGCGTAAATTCTTTCGGCCGCCTCTCGGGCTTTGATTTCTTCCGCAATTCGTTGTTGTTCGGCAATTTTTCTTTCTTCGGCAAGCTTGCGGTCTTCCTCAGCTTTTCTTTTTTCCTCCGCCAAGCGTTTCTCTTCTGCCGCCCGCTTCTCTTCAAAGATTCGTTTATCCTCAGCCGCTTTCTTTTCCTCAGCGATCCGGTTCTCTTCGGCTTTTTTCTCTGCCGCCGCTTTTTCTTCAGAATCGGCGTCCGTCTTTTCATCTCTTACAAAAGGATCTGGCCAAGCTCTTTTATCGGTTTTGTCCGATTTTTTGCCGTCTCGTTTGGCGGATTCGGCAATCGCTTGTTGAATGCGGCTTCGCCATTCGGTATCGTTTGCATAATTGTCTTCAACCGGCGCTTTGACATCGGTGTAGGCGCCTTTGGGGCGCTGCGGTTCGTCGGCGCCCGGCCATGCTTTGGGAGAAAATGTTCGGCCGGTCTCTTTGGAATCGTCGCGGGAAATCACAAAAAAGCGCTCGAGATTCTTGGGCGGCTCCGGCTGGTCGTTGTGGCGTTCCGAGTCTTTGTCCTCGGGTTTTTTGGCGGAAAAAATCTTTGAAATTGACATATGAGAAAATACTTTTAGGGAAATATAAAAGTTGCTGATAAAAAGACTGAAAAAAAGGCGGAGTATCGTTATTTTAATATTTTAGAACGAATAAAAATCAGCAAATCGGACAAAATGATTAAAAATAAAATCAATCCCGGTTTTTTGTGTTTTAACAAAAATGTGTCGCCATAACGCGCGCGTGGCGCCCGCTGAAAATAAAAAAAGAAAAAGAGAAGAAGAAAATAGAAAAAGAAAAAGAAAAGAAATAATCAAAATAATAAACAGATCAGTAAATTATTTTGAGTTAAATTAAATATTTTTCAATTTGTCGGCAATAATCGGCGCGACACTGACAGCGCTTTGGATTTTTTCAAGCGTGTCCGTTGCGATAATATCTTTGACGCCGGCGTTCGCCAGTCTTAAAACAGCGTTTCTGGTCAAAACCGGGTGAACGCACGCCACATAAATGTCCCGGGCGCCGTTGGACCGCAGCAATTTCACCGATTCGGCCATCGTGCCGCCGGTGGCGATCATGTCGTCCATCAAAATAATGTCGCGGCCGGCGATATCCATTTTTTTGTCTTGGATCACAACAGTGTCGCCGGACAGACGTGTTTTGTCAAAGACGTCGCATTCAAGAGCCAGACCTTGCGCCATGGTGCGCACCATTTGTTCAACGCCTTTGTCCGGCGCCACCAAAAGCGGGCGGGCCAGATTTAATTCCGACAAATATTTGCCGATGAGCGGGGACACGTCCAAATCTTCCGCCGGACACGTAAAGTGTTCAAGCGTGTATTTTTTGTGAAGATTGATAGTCCAAACCGAGTCGACGCCCTGAATGGTTCTGGCCATTGCCCGGGCGCTAACCGCTTCGCCGGCTTTGAAAATTTGATCCTGGCGCGCGTATCCGAAATACGGAATGACGACGCGGATGGATTTTGCCGCGGCGCAGGCGTCGATCAATTGAAGGAGCGCAATCAAATCGGAGTCGGTCGTTGTGCTTTGGATGAGAACGACATCCTCGCCCGCAACGTCGTCCAGAATTTTAATATAATGCTCATTGTCCGGGAAACGTTCAAAATTCGTAACGGTCGGAAGGATATTCAGTTGAGCCGCAACGCGGCAGGCAAGGGTTTGAGAGGACGGACCACCGATTATTTTCAATGTAAAACCTCGTGAATTGACTCATAGATTGTTAAGATGGACATGATTAAGAACAAAATTTGAAGATATTATTTTGAAGATATTTTAAAAATAAATTGTTGAGATATTTTGAAGATAAATAGTTTATTTTTTAAAAATAACAGTCTAAAAACGGTATACTGAACCAACCCATTTCATAAAAACCTTTTCTTACAAAACGGATGGTTCAGAGAACCGGATAAAAACGGATGAAATTTCATCCCCAAATTCTTGTCATTCAACTTTTTGCAGCCGACTTTATTTTTGTCATTCGGTTTTTTGCGGCCGGCTTTCTTTTTGTTTTGAACGGTGCATTAAGTTTTCAAAAATATACATCATGCCCATGCTGAACAATATAACGATCACACAGTACAGGATTTGCCCCTGCCAATAACCGAGTCCTTCGAAATAATTCGAGAACAGCAAAACGAAAAACCAATGAAACAGGTAAATGTACAGACTCAGTTTGCCCAAATAAAATGCAAGAGACGTCCAACGCGTATTCAGAAGCTTTGATATGGGCGTATTGCCGCTAAAGTTTAAAACCACCAAAGCGGCCAACAGAAAGATCCAAAACAACATGTCCGGACTTTCAATATAATTTCGGAACAAGACCACACACGGCAAAGCCAAATAACACAATATTTCAAGGATGGAAGCCGTCGTGACCGCCTTTTTGCTCCAGCTGTTTTCTTTGAGTTTGATGTAAACCGCAAAACAAATACATCCCAAACTCAGCCCCGCAAAACCCCTCAGCACGCCGCTCATGACGCAAACCATCACTTCGTTGCCGACATCCATTGTTCCAAAGTTCTGCATTATATAACAGTAAATCAAAAGGACGGAAAGGGGAGAGATGACGTTCACGTAAGGCTTTTGATAATAAACGGCGAGATAATAAACGGGGATCATGGCGATAATCATGGCCGATAAATACCAGGCGGAACCCACCAAGTAATCGCTGTTAAAGGATGGATCCGGCGTGAAACCGGCCAGCTGCAGCAATAATGCTTCCCATTTAAAATGAAAGAGCCGTTCAAGAACCGCATCTATGCCGGCCGGCGCCATGACGACGGCCGTTAATATAAAAACCATCACAAAAGCCAGCAGGTAAGGCAGGTAGAACCCTTTGATTTTGTGAAGCACGAATTGGTATGTTTCCGTGAGGGAATCGCCCAAAGAAAGCAGTTTTTTCCGGGGTTTAACAGCGTCTTTCATAAGCAAGAAACCGCTTAAAAGGAAGAAAAAGTCCACCACGATGGCGAAATGGGTAAAATACCGATGCCCGCCGAAATATAATCCTTCAAAGTGAAACATCACCACAACCATGGCGCATATAATCCGGAGCCATTCGACACTTGCTGTTTTTTTAACAGATACTATTTCAGACATCGTTTTACCCAATTCATTTTACTTTTAATGTTATGATATGATATTTGGTTTAATCAGTAAATTTCAATCTCAAATTCAATATGAAAGGAGAAATTCAATCTCAAACTCAATATGAAAGGAGAAAATTAAAAATAAATATTCCATATCAGCCTATGGGATTACTTAATTTTTTTCATAATTTCCATCAGTTTAAATTTTCGTTCATCATCCGCCTCAGAATGAACTTTTTTGGAAACGGCATCTTCCGAATTGGGAACACCATCTTCAATTTCAGAATCCGAACGAGTTTCGTTACTTTCGAGTTCAGCCTTCACCTTCGGGTTTATTTTTCCGGCTCGCTTCGGGTCGTACAAACAAAACACATGGACAATTTCACCAACGACGTCCGTTGCCAGCAATGAATTTCCGAATTTTTCAAACGCTGCGTCGCCGGCGCACCCGCAAACAAAAGCCCCGCATCCGGCCGATTCGAACGCGCCGTTTTTTGAGAAAAAGCCGCCGACAATTCCCGACAGCACGTCGCCGGTCCCGCCGACCGACATGCCCGGGTTTCCGGTGGCATTTTTCCGAAACAGTTTGCCGTTTGCAATTAGGTCTCCCGGCCCTTTTAAAAGAATGGTGGCGCCGAGTTTTGAACAAACTTTCGAGATCGTTTCCGAGGAATCAGCATCAGCATCAGAAACAGCACCCGCGTCCGTTTCCGGTTTGATTTTCAAAAACGATAAGATTCTCGCGAATTCACCGTGATGGGGCGTTAAAATAACTTCCGTTTCATTTTTGGATTTCTGCGTCAGCTTTTGGACTGCAGCCAACGTGTCCGGCTGCAATGCGTCCGCGTCCAGCACAATTTTCCGGCAAAGCGGCAACAACTTTGCAATTGCTGCAACTGTTTTCGGATCGGTACCGATTCCGGGACCGAACACAACGGAATCGTGCGCCAAAATCAGATCTGTCAGCTGCGGCACATCGTCTTCACAGACAACATTTCCCGACAATTTTTTGACAATCAAGTTTGGAGAAAACGACGCAACAGCTTCATAAGCAGCCGCCGGAACGGCAACCGTCACAATGTCGGCGCCCGTTCTCAGCGCCGCCATTCCCGACAGCGCCGGCGCGCCCGTGTAAGGACCGCCGCCGATGATCAACACTTTTCCGCTGTCGCCTTTATGGCTTTTTGCGTTTCGGGAATACAGATTTCCCAAATCACCCGGTCCGAAATAATCTTCGGCCGGCGATGGAATGCCGATCGGTTGGATGACGACTTCTCCGGAAAACAGAGCGGACTCGACCGTTTCCAAAAACGTTTTCATTTTGTGAAACGTGACGGTGGTATCGGCAACCACGATTGTTTTTTCGTCCGAATCGTTGAGGCCGGCAACCGGATCCAGACCGGACGGAATGTCGACCGACAAAACGAAAAGAGCCGGATTTTCCGCTTTGAGCAAATTGATGCGTTCGATCGCCTTTTTCTCGAGTCCTTTGACAGTTCCCGAAAATCCGGTTCCGAAAATGCCGTCAACAATAACGGCCGGCAAACTGTTCAATTCTGCGGATGTCGCTGCCATCTCGGATGCCATCGTTTCAAAGAAAGCGTCCAATTCTGATTCCGATTTTATTTCAAACAATGAAACGTATTTTTCTTTTTGAAGAATCGCATAGTTCTGAGCCGACTCTTCGGTTTTGATGCCGGATTTTTCCCCTAATAAAATGACGGTTGACGGGATTTTGTTTCCGGCGAGGTGGCGGGCGGCGACAAACGTATCTCCGCCGTTGTTGCCGAGGCCGGCAAAAAATAAAACCCGGCTTTTGCCGGAAAGAAGAACGGATTCGGCGTTTGAATCTGAATTTAAGTTTGAGCCTGATTTTGACTTCGATTTTGATTTTTTTGAACCGGAAGCGCGCAAGTGATCGGCAATAACGGCAGATACGGCCGCGCCGGCGTTTTCCATTAACTGCACCGGACTCATGCCCCAAAAGGCGGCGTTTTTGTCGACGGCTTTCATATCGGATGCGGTGATCACTTCTGGCAACATTCTCGGACTCCTTGCGAATCATCAAAAATATATTTGAATCATAAATGGCATGTCTATGTATTTGAACTGTTTTTTCGAAATAATAAATTTTGGGACACAACGCCAATCTATCGGAAAGATAAGTTGAAAAATATCCGAAAAATATCCGATTCCGCAAAATAATGCCGACGGAATAAATGGATTTAAATAGAAGACGGCAAAATTTAGGTATCACATTTATTGAATTTGATTTATATAAAATAAGTCTGATTGACAATAATATTATAGATTTAGGTTTTAATTTTAGGTTTTAAATTTAGGTGAATTATTTTAATGATTCATAGACAGGAAAGGTGAGTTACAATGGCTCAAGCTCCGAAAAACGTTGACAGTGTTAAAAAATCGAAGCCGGATTATTTGATATTGGGCGGCGGGATCATTGGTTTTGCGGTCGCGAAAGACTTGCGGAAAAATGACAAAGAAATTATGATTATCGATTTGGATAAAGCCCGCGTTGAAACGCTCCGCCAGGAAGGGTTTAACGCTCTTTTGTACGACATTTCCGATCCGGAACTTGTCAACGTGATTGATTTTAAAAATTTGATTTGTATTGCGGCGCTCAGTTCCAACGACAACGCCAACGCAAAAGCGATTGCCAACTTTAAGCCGCTTGTCCCCGATAACGTCCGCGTGGTCGCGCGCGCGTCCGACGGCCTCAAACGGGAAGAGATGATTGCGGCCGGCGCTCATTATGTGTTCGTTCCGCCCAAAATCGTCTCAGGAACCATCACCGAATATTTGGACATGATGGAAACAAAACACACGGGCAACCGTTTGGCGTCCTGGCTTGAAGAACACCGCGGCATGAAACTGGGTATCGTGATGCATGACAACCCTGATCCGGACGCGATTTCCAGCAGTTACGCGCTCATGGAAATTACCAAAAAGTTTGACATCAGCGCCGAAATTCTTTACGACGGCAAAGTCGGCCACCACGAAAATAAAGCGTTTATCAATCTTCTCGATATTCAAATGATCAAAATTTCCGGTCCGGAAAGTTTTGACAAATACGACAAACTCGCCATGATCGACTGTTCGATTCCGGGCGTGAACAATTCCGTTCCGATCAACAAAAGTATCGGGATCATCATTGACCACCACCCTCACGGCGAAACGGAGCCGAATGCCGAATTTATGGACATCCGGACAAATGTCGGTTCATCGGCAACGATTTTAACCAAATATCTCCAGCAGATGGACATCACCGTTTCCAAAGAGCTTGCCGCTGCGCTTCTTTACGGCATCCGCACCGACACGAACGATTTCCGGCGCAACACGACGTCGGCCGATTTTGCCGCCGCGTCGTTCCTGCACCCGTTGTCCGACCACGATCTTTTGACGCAAGTCGAAACGCCGTCCACGTCGGTTGAAACCTTAGACGTTTTGGGTGAAGCGATTCGCAACCGTGAAGTCGTCAGCACCTGTCTTTTATCCAACGTCGGCACCATCCGCAACCGCGACGCACTGCCGCAAGCGGCAGACTATTTGCTCACGATGGAAGGCATTTCGACGACCGTTATTTTCGGAATTATGGACGACAGCATTTACGTGTCGGCCAGAAACGATGACATCCGCGTCCATTTGGGCGACGTGATGCGCCAGGCGTTCGGCGAAAACGCAGGCGGTCACCCGACAGCGGCCGGCGCAAAGATTTCGCTGGGCGTTTTCAGTTCCGCCAAGGACAAACACACGCTTCAAAAGCTTGTGGAAGAATCCGTTGTCAAACGGTTCCTGACGGCGATGGGTCTTGAAAGCGAAGACGATGATGAGTAAAAATATTTATTCATCATTTTATTAATTTCATGTTCTCACTTTACTTTCACATCGCTTGCTTTACTTTTATTATCCGTTTTTGAGATTTATTATTCATTTATTTATCAATTCATTTCAATATTCTATTCATTTCAATATTCTATTTTCAGGTTGATATGGCTGAAGGAACTTGCGTCAACTGTAAGGGAAAAGGTCTTTGCGGCCGGCCGTTCTGTCCGATTTTGGAGCGTTTTAAGAGCAACACGAAAGTGGCCAAATCGATGGGCAACACGACCAGCGTTTTCGGGCCGTCCCCGCCATCTGTTTTTGTCGGCAGTTACAACTATCCGAGTTTGTCGACCGGCCCGCTGATTCCGCCGTCTTTGGATTTGCCGGAGCTGGAAATCAGCGAAGCGTCCGCCGTTTTGCGGGAAAAAGTTCAGAAAAATCCGGGCCTGTTGGAAGACTCACGAGAATGGCATGACCTGCGGATGCAGGACGTGATTGCGATGCGGACCGCTTTGGTGCGCGCGAACACGACGTTTAAGCCGTCCGATGCCAAAACAGACAACCCGCTCTTGATGAAAGCACAAGAATTGGCGCTGTCCAAGCGCCCGATTGACACGGAAGCGTGGTTTAAAAAGCCGGTTGTCGCGGATTTAAAATTTGACAGCATGATGATGCCGATGGGGCCGTCGGGACAAGTCAAAGATTTCCAAATCACGGAAAACCCGAAAGTGCCCAACGCCGTCGACCGCCTCGTCTACGACACGGACGCGCTGTCCAAAGATGCGATTTTGGAGCTTTACGCAAGCAACGTTTCCCACGAACAAATCACACGCCTCATGTCGATCGGCCTTCTCGGCCGCGACCGGCGCCTCGTTCCGACGCGCTGGTCGATCACCGCCGTTGACGATATGTCCGGCAAAGATTTGATTCAGCGAATCAAGGATTATCCGCACGTTCGTGAAATCACTCTCCTGTCGGGCGAAATTTTCGGCAACCGCTTTGAGATCATGCTGCTTCCCGGCAGCTTTTCATTTGAAATCCTGGAAATTTGGATGTCGCAATCGGTTTGGAACGGCGGCAGCACGTACATTGCACAGGACCATGAGGACTTTTACGGCAAGAAAGAGTATTCGAACTTGACCGGCGGCTATTATGCGGCACGGCTGGCCATCCTCGAATATTTGGATTCCATTAAGCGTCAAGCGTTTATTTTTGCCGTTCGGGAAATCAATCAGAATTATTGGGCGCCGCTGGGCGTCTGGGTGGTCCGGGAAGCCGCCCGCGTTGCCGTTCAAAACAAAGTTGTTTTTGAAACAAAGGAAGACGCGCTCGCCGACATGGAAAAACGAATTTTGACGCCCAGAGTTCAATGGGAAGCGGCGACGAAACTTTTGCATAATCGGGCTGTTCAGATGCGGCTGGATTCTTTTTGAGTTCGGTTGGATTCTTTTTCTTTTTTTGGCAGGCAGCGGGCGCGCGCGTTATGGCGATGCTTTTTTG
Source organism: Methanolapillus africanus (assembly GCF_032714475.1). Classification (NCBI taxonomy): domain Archaea; kingdom Methanobacteriati; phylum Methanobacteriota; class Methanomicrobia; order Methanosarcinales; family Methanosarcinaceae; genus Methanolapillus; species Methanolapillus africanus. The sequence goes on from NZ_JAWDKD010000008.1 coordinate 137,201, forward strand.
TTTTGAGTTTGAACGAAAAGCAGAAGCTATTTTCTATTTTTGTTCCGTGCAAACCACCCCGCTTAAACAGACGCCTTTGGCGTCTGTTTAAGCGGATATCGCAGGATGGGAAGGTACAATCAGTCGCAACAAATGCAAAACTGAGCAAGGATGCAACTGTATTGTTGGAACATGTTGCTGAAAAACGGAACAAGAAAAGACTGTATTGTTAAGAAACAGAAGGTGCAAAACGGAACAAGAAAAAACTGTATTGTTAGAAACAAAAGATGCAAACTGAAATCTAAAAACAGTCACCTGTTGATGCAAACTGAAATTTAAAAACAGTCACCTGTTGATGCAAACTGAAATTTAAAAACAGTCACCTGTAGGTGCAAACTGAAATCTAAAAACAGAAACACGAACGGAAAGTAAAAAGAAAAAAGTGAAAAGATTAATTTTCATTAATCCTTAATTTGATCCGCGGAAAAACCGCGCTGCATGAGCACTTCTTTCATGCGTCCGATATGATTGCCTTGAAGTTCAATGGTGCTCTCGCGGATTGTTCCGCCGCACGCGAATTTCGATTTAAGGTACGTTGCAAGGTCATGAACGTCAATTTCGCTCGGGTCAAGACCTTCTACGATGGTGACTTCTTTACCATATCTTCTCCGATTCACCTTCACGGTAATGCGTTGCTGCTCTTTTGCAACTTCTTCACAAATACACAATTCTTCGGGCAAACCGCAAACCGGACACATTCCTGCACTCATTTCTCAGTAAATCCTCCCTCTTTCGGGTATGTTTTAACGATGACTTTGTCAATTAATAAATTTGTTGTTTTAAATTTTTTATATTTTAAGCATTACATTCGGAATTATAATCATCAATAATTCCGATATAATCATTCGCCAATTTGATATTAAAGTTTAATGGTGTTTCTTTTTCTTTTCCCTTCCCTACTCCCCATTTTTTCCATTCTCTTTTCAGATTATTCATATTACCGAAGCCCAAAAAAATAAAGCATGACAGGAAACAAAATCACGCCCATCAAATTTGATTTTTTAACTTTCAATACGATCGGCAAAAATCCGATCAATGTCGCCGCCATAAATACAACCGCCCCGTAAAATCCGGTGAACAAAACCACCAAAACCGACAACAAAACGATCACTGCGGCAGACGCCTTTTTGTAATCAATTTTTCTCAAAACATCGGTCGCCGCGTTTCCGGCCCGAATTGTTGAAAAGTAAGATAAAAAGCCGGCAATAATGATTGTGATGTAAAACAAAAAGAAAAGCTCCAAATTGCCGGCCTCAAACACTTTTTCATTCATCGAAATCCCCGCGGCGTTTAAGATTTGACTCATCGAAACGACGGCGCCGCTGCGCGTCTTTCCGATGATGAAGAACGCCAAAAGCCCGAAGATGGCATTGGCGGTGTTGATGGCGGAAATGGTGACAATAAATTCCTTGGCGTTGTTTTCATCTTCTTCTTTGGCGTCAATGTATGCGTTTTTTTCAAAAAATCCAAGATCTTGAGAGACCGTTTCTGCTTCAGTTTTTGTTTCAATTTCAGTTTCCAATTCAGTTTCCGATTCTGTTTTCAGTTCAGTTTCCCACTCTGTTTCAATTTCAGTTTCCCACTCTGTTTCAATTTCAGTTTCAGCTTGCAGTTCTGTTTCAATTTCGGTGTCTGGTTCCAACATTATTTCCAAATCTGTTTCCAATTCAGTCTCTTCATTTCTATTTCCGTTGCCGATAAAAAATCCGGACAAAATAGCAGCAACGGAAGACGAAACACCGGGAATCCAAGCCACCAGCGCGCCGGTGACCGTTCCGCTCAAAACGCTTTTGACGAACTTGTTTTGCGGAAACGTTTCAACGGATTTTTTCGTCTCGGGAATCGCCGATTCCGTCAAAAAACTGACAATCATTTGCGAGGCGCCGAAAAGCCCGGACAAAAGCGGCATCAGGACGGAGGCGCCGGAATTTGATAAGATGGAAAGCGGAGACGCCATCATGTCCATATCTTCAAAATGAAAGGCGATGACGCCGAGAAAGCCGGCCGCCAAAAAGACAAAAATCGCTGCAATCCTTTTTTGAAATCCGTTTTCGGAAAAAATCATCAAAGCCGTTACGAGAAGCAAAACAAACCCCATATACGGCTGTAGATGCGGATAAGCGATGTAAAAGAAAAACGTAATCGGAATCATCACAATGAGCGACGACAAGACCGCGCCCGCACTTCCCATCGCCGACAAACGGACGGCCGCCGGTCCTTTGCCGTCAAGCAAAAGACGGTGGCCGGGCAAAACGAGAAGCGCCGTATCTTCCCCGGGCGCGCCTAAAAAGATCGCGGGAATGATGTTGTGAAACGTGTGCGAGACGGCACACGACAAAATGATGACGCAAACCGCAATCGGCGACAAGCCGAAAACATAAAGAACGGGCGCCGCGCTTGCCAGAAGAATGGCAAAATTGTTGGTATGAATTCCGGGAACCAATCCCGAAAAAAATCCGAAAATCCAGCCGAAGATCATGCACAACAAAAGGCCGAATATCGGAGAGAAAGAGGAAAACAAATCGGGAAAGGCTCCGGAAATCATAATCCAAAAAAACGGCGCACGAATATAAACCATCGGAAAATTTTAAAATCAAAAAGTTTAAATGTGAAAAAGGCGCTCAAATTCAAAAATCAAAATCGTTCAACCAAGCCGATTAAAATAAAAATCGGTTGAATGAAAATCAACCATTTTAATATTTTCAATTTCCAATTTCTAATTATTCCAACATTCCAATTTCCAACAGATGAGATCGAACATGACCATCAAATGTAAAAAATGCAGCACACCGTCCATCATTTATCAGCCGTATTCCGGGCTTCACCTTTGTGAAAAGCATTTTTATGAAGATTTGGAACGCAAAGCCAAACTGACGCTCCGGCAGCGCTATCCGATTAAAAAGAACGACGTGATTGCGGTCGCGCTCAGCGGCGGCAAAGACAGTTCGGTCGCTCTCTTGTTGATGCACAAAATTTTCGGCAACCGACCGGACATTCGGATCGTCGCAATTACGATCGACGAAGGCATCGCCGGCTACCGCGACGAATCCATCGCGCGCGCCAAAGAGTTGACCGAGCGCCTCGGCGTCGAACATATTGTCAAATCCTTCCGCGACGAATACGGCAAAACGATGGACGACATCACGTCGGAAAAAAAGCTTCTGGAAAACCATTTCGGCGACGATAAAAAAGAACTCGGCGCCTGCAGCTATTGCGGCGTTCTCCGGAAAAAGATTCTCAACGTCGTCGCCCGCGACATCGGCGCGACCAAACTCGTCATCGGCCACAATTTGGACGACGAAGCGCAAACCGTCATGCTCAACCACTTCCGCGGCGACGTCGAACGAATGGTCCGTTTCTCAGCCGCCAGCGAACTCGACGGATTTATTGTCCGTGTGAAACCGCTGCGCAAAGTTCCGGAAAAAGAAATCGCGCTTTACGCTTACCTGCACGATTTGCCGATGGAACTCACCTCTTGTCCACACTCTTTTGGCGCGCTTCGAAAAGAAGTCCGCCGCATGCTCAACGGTTTTGAAGTCAACCATCCGGGAACCAAATATTCGCTTGTGCGCGGTTTTGACAACATGGTACCGCTTTTAGCGGCCGGACTTGAAGTTTCCGACATCCGAAATTGTGAAATTTGCGGGGAGCCGTGCAACGATTCGATTTGCCAAGCCTGTAAAATGCTTGAGAAGAGTATTTAAAAAATCGGGTACGGTTTTTGCCAAATCGTCAAAAATGAGTGCCATAACGCGCGCGGCGGCATCGGCAAAAAAGAAAAATAAAGAAAACTAATTAAAGGACAAAAATGTAAAGATACGCCAGCAGCAAGATGATCACAATCAGCAGAATGTGCTGAAACTTCACAAAATCAATCAGATGGTAATACTGCTCAATCTCCATTTTGTCTCACATTTCAATTTTTGGTTCTAATAATCATTTAATTCAATTTTTCAACTTCAACGTGTTCATTTTATTTATATTTACCATTTTTTCGACGTTGACTTTCGACGTTGACAATTCATCCCGAATCATTACATTTAATTAATTGAATTCACTTTTATCCATTCATTTAGGTCAATTTAAATATAAATTTTAGACTGATTTAATCTTTATTTGAGTGTTATTTTTAATTTTAACCGTATAACGTATCAGGTGACATTATGTCTTTAAAAAACCTCAGAACGCATTTCGTTTCCGAAATTAACCCGGCGACAGACGACGGAAAAACAGTCGTCCTTTCCGGCTGGGTTCATGAAATCCGCGACCTTGGCGGCATTTGTTTCATCGTTTTGCGCGACCGCTCCGGCCGTGCTCAAATCACGATGGTGAAGAAAAAAACCGACGCGCAGCTTTTGGACGACGCCAAACGCCAATCCCGCGAATCGGTGATTTCCGTCGTCGGAACCGTCAAAGCCGAAGCCAAAGCGCCCAACGGCTATGAAATCATTCCGACAACCATCACACTCATCAATGAAGCCGCGTCTCCGCTCCCGATGGACACGACCGGAAAAGTCGACGCCGAACTTGACACGCGCCTTGACAACCGTTTCATTGACCTGCGCCGCGAAGAATCCACCGCGGTCTTCCTCATCCGCAGCCAAGTGCAAAAATCCATCCGCGAATTTTTGTATGAAAACAAATTCATGGAAACCTGCACCCCGAAAATCGTGGCGGCCGCAACGGAAGGCGGAACCGACCTTTTCCCGATCAGCTATTTTGACCGTGAAGCGTTCCTCAACCAAAGCCCGCAGCTCTTCAAACAAATGTTGATGTCCTCCGGATTTGACCGCGTTTTTGAAATCGGACCGATTTTCCGCGCGGAAGAACACGACACAAGAAAGCACCTCAACGAGGCGACCTCAATCGATATCGAAATGAGCTTTGCCGACCACGAAGACGTCATGGAAATTTTGGAAGAAATGATTGTCCGGGTTTACACGGATGTCGCCGAAAAATGCGCCAAGAGCCTTGAAGTTTTGGGCGTCGACCTCAAAATCCCGGCATTGCCGTTTAAAAAATACGAATACGAAGAAGTCCTCGACATCATCAACAACGAAATTCCGGAAATCGAAACCAAAATGGTCTTTGGCGACGACATCGGCACGCAAGCCGAACATCTTTTCGGCGAATACGTCTTCAACAAAACCGGCGAATCCCACTACTTCATCACCGCCTGGCCGACCAAAACCAAACCGTTTTACGCGATGCCCAATGCCGAGCGCCCGGAAATCTCCAACAGTTTCGACATGATGCACCGCACCATGGAACTCTCCTCCGGCGCCCAGCGCGCGCACCTCTATGATGTGCTCTGCGACCAAATCCGCGCCAAAGGACTCAACGTCGACAGCTTTGAATTCTACCTCAAGCCGTTCCAATTCGGTATGCCGCCGCACGGCGGATTCGGCGTCGGCTGCGAGCGCTTGGTCATGACCATGCTCGAACTCGACAACGTTCGTGAAGCTGTATTGTTCCCGCGGGACAGAAGAAGACTTTCCCCGTAAGCAAAAAGGAATCATAAAACAGAAAAGAAAAGGCAGAATCATGTCGGACAGAAATCAAGCTCAGGAATCGCCGGAAAAGAAATCCGCCGGCATTTATGCGGCGTCGCTGGTCAAAAACGGCGACAAAGTCGGTCTCGGAACCGGCTCGACCGTCGCATACACCATTAAAGAACTCGGCCGCCGCATTCGGGAAGAAAACCTCAATATTGTCAGCGTCGTGACGTCGTTCCAATCGGAAGCGATCGCCATTGAAGCCGGCGTGCCGCTCTCAACGCTCGCGCAAACGCCCGAGCTGACGATTGCGATTGACGGCGCAGACCAATTTGACAAAGATTTGATCGCGATCAAAGGCGGCGGCGCCGCGCACACGCGTGAAAAAATCGTGTCGATGTCGGCGAAACGCTTTGTGATTGTGTCCGACCCGAAAAAGAAAGCGGACGTTTTGTCTGTGGCGGTGCCGGTCGAAGTCATGCCGTTTGGAAAAGAAATTGCCGTCAAAGGCCTCAAAGCGCTCGGCGGAAAGCCTGTCGTGCGCGCCGCGGCCAAAAAAGACGGCCCGGTCATTACCGACAACGGCAACTTTGTGATCGACTGCGATTTCGGTGAAATTAAAAATCCGAAAGAATTGGCGGCAAAGATTTCACAAATTCCGGGCGTCGTCGAACACGGTCTTTTTATGAACGTCGATGAAGTCGTCATCGGAAAAAGTGATGGCAGCATTGAAATTTTGAAAACCTGCATTCAACGGAGAAGTGCATAATTCCGAAAAATAGAAGTGGGTGTTTATCTTCCTATTTTTGCCCAAAGGAAGTAACACCCGTGAACCAAACCATCTCCGAGTATAAAAAATATAGTCATCTCACATTGAATGAACGCATTCGAATTGAAACCTTTTCAAGACTTGGTGTCAGCCA